>PBAO01000001.1 GCA_002715985.1 Lysobacterales bacterium
GAAGATAAAGCTCAAATTCCTGCTCTATCTCTATAGTCCACGTTTTGCGCGCGCGATCACGCATTTGCGCTGGCCGGCTTTTGAGAGGAAAATCCAGGCTCGGCTGGATCGGGTGACACCAATGCAGCCGTCTCTAAGCCATGACGAATAGCCCAGCGGACATCCTTGAATCAACGCTCTGTTGGGGTATCGGACAAACCAGGGCCCAAATCATCGATCAAGCCCGCCACCTCGGCGCGCATCGCTCCCACTAGTTCAGCGCGCGTGCGCTGTGACAACTCGGCCGCGCGATCGTCGTTGGCCCCGATAAACCAATTCCGGGCCTGTGTTTGAATAAAGCGCTCGAAATCAGCCTGCACATCGGCCTGGCTCTTCTTTATTAGTGTTTGTACCAAGGTCCCGAGCGAGGCGAGCGTATCGATCGCCGGGCCACTGGGGCAGGCAGAATGCCATGTCGGCACAAACGTTAGACCCGGTATGCCCTGTTGCAGGCCTTCAAACACCGATGAGCCGTTGCACGAGGCCACTAGGCGCGCACCGGCAAGGAGCGGCGCCGACGGCGTGAACGCATGAACAACACGCACGTTGTTCAGTGCGCCAATATCGGTGTACAAGCCACGACGTGCATAGTGCAGACAGCGCAGATCCGGGCGGCGGTCACCGAGCTGGCGGGGATGTTCTTTAACCGCCAGTATCCAGCCAGCCGGTAATGCCGCGGCCAGCGCGCGAATCGCCAAACGCTGATCCTGGTAAATCCCGGCTTCGGGAACGGTTGTACGCTCAGGTTGATAATGCAGCGCGAAGTAGACATAAGGCTGTGTCGGCGCTTGGCTGTCGGCGTGGTTGTTCAGGTAGGCGATATCCGCGCGGCGATCTCGATCTCGTCGCAACGTAAATAAAAACAGCCGCCACCAGGGTTCTCGATAATAGTGATCTTCGAGAAAAGCCCGGCGACGCTTGAATAACCGTCGCAGAATCTTGAGCGACAGGCGCGCGCCCATCCGCTGCATGGCCGTTATTTCTGCGGCCTGGTTGATCTCTCGTGACCGCGCCAGCCGGCCCGAGATTTCGGATGTCGCATCCAGCACCTCGGCCGGGTCGACAGGATGTCTGGCCTTGATGCAGGGGGCCTGACGCGCCATCAGTTCCGTGTCGAAGAACATGCCGTCCGGCGTCTGCGTACGCTTGAAGATGTAGCACGGTACGCCGAGGCGACGACACACATAGAAAAACACGATATGCCAAGGGAAATGTGGCGTGTGCGCGAATAACACAATCAAACCGTCACGCAACGGCGCAAAATCCGTTTCCAAGCGCGCGACCAGATTCCAGAAATAGTGCTCGATCTCGCGCGCTGTCAGCGGCGTTAAAAACACGCGATCAAGCGAGCGCTCGAAAGCCCAGCGTGCATCGTTATAAAACGCCTCACTGGCCGCGTCGACGGACCGCTGATCCGGCGAGGCGCGAGCCGCTCGTTGATAGGGTTGCCAATCGAAATATGCGACGGCCCGTAATGTCGCGTCGTTATCAAAGCTTGCCGCACCCGAGCGGCCACCAACCAAGAGCGTATCGGCGCCCGACAGCCCCATCAGCATTTCCTGCATGATCGGATAGTCGGCGAAGTCCGCGCCGAAGACCTTCAGCGGGCGCTGTGTCATGATTCGCGCGTCTTGGCTATCGCTTCAAGATAACGTGGCACGCCCACCTCGACCGGCATGAATGCCGTCGTATAACCGGCTCGTCGCAACGCCGACATATCGGCTTCGGTAAAACTTTGATACCGACCTTGCAGGTGCGCCGGAAACGCCACGTAGTGTTTATTGCCCCACCCGTGCCAATTTATCACGGCATCGGCCACTTCGTTGAACGTTTGAGACCGGCCGGTGCCGCAGTTGAATATGCCCGACACCTGCGGGTTATCCAATAGCCACAGGTTGACGGCCACCACGTCATCGACGTGGATGAAATCCCGTCGTTGCTCGCCGTTTGCGTAACCATCAGTGCCTTCGAAAAGCTTGCACTCCCCCGAAGCCTTGATCTGAGCCGCGAAATGGCGCGCCACACTGGCCATGCTGCCCTTGTGGCTTTCACGCGGGCCGTAAACATTGAAATAGCGTAGCCCGGCAACCTGTGACTCGCTCGTGCGTGCACGTACGTACTGATCGAACACGAACTTCGAAAACGCATACATATTGAGCGGGCGTTCAGCTTCGCGTGTTTCGACGAAATCCGGCCCCATACCATACACCGAGGCCGAGGAGGCATAGATAAAGGGCACATCTCGAGCGGTTGTCCAATCATATAGCGACCGCGAATATTCGAAATTGCGTGCCATGACGAAGCGCCCGTCCCACTCAGTGGTATCCGAACAGGCGCCTTGATGAAAAACGGCTTCTACGGGCCCAAAATCATGACCGCGGCGCACAAGATCGATGAAATCGTCGTACTCGCGATAATCGGTGAAATCGCAGTCCGACAGATTGAGGCATTTTCGCCCTTCTTGGAGATCATCAACGACCAGAATATCGGTAATGCCTCGCGCGTTGAGGCCGGCGACCAGGTTGCTGCCAATAAAGCCGGCGCCACCAGTAACTATGATCATATCGTTCCCATGTATTTCAATTACAGCGTCGGTGGCCCGGCGTTGGGTAGCGCGATCCTCGATGGCTCGGTGCTGGACATACGCCTCGCAAGGACACGATAATACGGCCCACCGCCACGCGCTCAGCCGGAACGTAGTTCAACGAGTTGGAACTCCGGACGCTCGAACAGCGGCCCGAGCTTGCGATCGAACTCGGGTGGATCGAATCGACCTGCCGCGCCGGTGTGGCAATTCGTCAATTCACCGACCCGTATTTCGTCGCCGTTGGAGTAGAGATCAATCCGAATAGGTGACAGATTCTCGGCCAACCGCTCTGCCACCGCGATCATCTCATCCAGATTTTCCGGCGGCGGCTGAACCGGCGCAAGCGGATGCTGGTTCTGAGTAAAATCGAAGGGCTGCCAATCCGGCGAATAGATACGACGTTGATGGCAATCAAAACGGCCGATATCGACTTGGATCATCTTCACCCGGCCGAAAAAACAAAAAAGTTTGTAATCGATCGGGCCCTCATCGCCATAGTCTACAAACTGCTCGACGATCAGACGCTGCTGTAATCCGAGATAATTACGCTCGCGGCTATGCCGGTAATAATCTAGCGCCAGCCATGCTTCAAGCTGCTCCATTGGCACCGGATCGCGCGCTGACTTTCTAACGAATACCTGGCCGCTGGCATGGGCAGGCTTGACAACGCAGCGCGCGGGAAAATCAAATTTGTACAAAGCGGCGACGGTATCGATGATACCGAGCGTCGGAATCACGTATCGAGATCCGACCGTTTCTGCAACGAATGTCTTGAGCTGTATCTTGTCGCTGACATAACGTCTTTTCTCATCACCGAGATGATCGATGCGCAGCCTCAGCAGATGCTCGTTAAATGTTCGCGGGCCGCGGAGTCGAGGCCAGTAGTGATGCCGTCGGCGAAAGTTGACGATGTCATGGTATTTATCGCCCCACGGGCTGTAAGGCAAAAGACCGGCGAGTGTTCGACGTAGCCCCATGACTAGTCCGATCCGCGCTTATTCATGAAGGGTCAATCTCGTATCTTGGCGGGCCAGCTGGCGAACGATTCTCGCTTCGGTGATGAAGTCGTGATCGGCCGACATGACGCCCGTCGGTTCGCTGGCTGAAGCGCTCTGCGCGAAATCAAAGCCATAAACATCAAGCCGTCGACAGTCGGCTGCCAGCAACAGATCAATAGCCTTCATGCCGGTGGAGGGTACCTTACCGATCATCTGTCGCAAACGCTCGATCCGTCGGTCAGCATATAACAGCAGACACCCCGTCAGTGCCGGCCAGGCCGGCAGATTGCGCATCGTGCGCTTACTTCGACTGGACCAGATTACAAGTTCGATGCCGCGGGCGCGCGCCGAGTCATAAGTCAGCGGCAGCCCCGTGACTAGCCAGTCGGTTCGATAGCCATGGGATACTCCGTTCACAACGATGGCGCGGTTGCACCGAACGACCACATCAGCGGCATCGATCATCGTGCCGTAGCGGCGATCAATCAACGATTGCGCATTCCCGACGAGTGCGATCCGTTTGCCGGCCAGCCTATCCAACGCGGCGCGTTCACGTATCGCCGGGCGCACCAGTCGTGCGATAGCGCCGATCACGCGTGTCAGACGGCGCTGGCGAACTCGACGTTTTTTATAACCAGTCTTGATGGCATCGAATGTCTGCGCAAATTCCGGGCTCGGGCGCCAGCTCGCGAATAGACACAGGCCCTGAATACCGCACGACAACGGCCAGACAGCGCCGTAAGCGCTATCCAAATCTTGGCGCCACGCGGCCTCGTTGCGGAGCGCGCGATGGGCGTCTTCACCGTCAACAACCTCCCCGGCGTAACGGGTGCGCACGAGCAGTAGTGCACGTGACGACAGCCGCGCTAGAGATTCGATAGTGCCGGGGATTTGCTTTAACGACTGTCTTTCCAGCACACAGTTGCACACAACGAGCGCCGACGGGTCTGTTTCGACGGCGCCAGGGTCGCTGGCGCCATGGACCTCCACCGGCACCGTCAACCCGGCCAACGCCTTTTCCAAGTGGCCCTGATCCGCATCCGGTGAAAATAAAATCACACGCCGAGCACTAGTTTCATCGACACCGGCCTGTACCAAACGAACTAGACTCGCCTGGCGTGCCCGCTGTGCCGCCGTGCCCGTATTTATAATATGCTCGACCATCGTGAATAAAAACGGACGCTTTGTATCAATTTTAAAATTAACCAATCCTCAATTTATCATCATTTATAGCCATAGGTTGTCTCGCCGCAATGGCCGAGTCTCGGAGATGATCGATGACTGGTGACATAGCTATCCCCGCAGAATCAAGCTTTCGGGGTGCCATCGGGCACAGCAACGCGCTCGATACAACGCGCCCAGATACCAGCAATATGGCGACGAGCGTCGGCCATTTCATGCGCATCGATCATCGCGCGACGTTCCTGAAGCGCCGCGCGATGAGCGATTCCGCGATAGTCCCGATAAGCGTTGGTCAGGCGCGTGACATCTGACGTCGGCCATAGCCTGGCCGATTCCATACTCTCGAGGATACGGATCGCGTCCGTGAATCGCGAGATCTCGACGTGTCTCTTTGTCTGCGATAAAGCCGCGTATTGCGCCAGGAACTCGATATCGATCAGACCGCCGGGCATCTGCTTGACGTCCAGCTCGTCAGGCGTGCTTTCGTCCTTGTAGTCGCGCATGCGACGGCGCATGGCCTGAACGTCGCCGGCCAGCACGCGGGTATCGCGCGGGCGGGCCAGTATCTCCTGTCGTATGCCGTTGAACGCCGCGGCCAGGCGCGTGTTGCCCGCCACCGGACGGGCTCGCACCAGCGCCTGGTGCTCCCATGTCCAGGCCTTGTTGTGCTGATAATCCGCAAAGGCATCGATATGCGAGACCATCAGACCGGCGTTGCCCGACGGGCGCAGACGCATATCGATCTCGTAGGCGCGCCCGGCCATGGTCTGGGTCGAGAGCACATGGATCAGCCGCTGGGCCAGGCGCGTGAAAAACACCTGATGGGTCAGGCTGCGCTCGCCGCCCACGGTCTCGCGCTCGCCCGGGCCGTCGTAGATGAATACCAGATCCAGATCCGAGGCATAGCCCAGCTCCAGCCCACCGAGCTTGCCATAGGCCACGATGGTGAACCCGCAATCGGTCTTGTCGTCGTCCAGCGGACGGCCGAAGCGGGCACACATCTGCGACCAGGCGATGGACAAGGCGGCATCCAGCACGACTTCGGCGATCTCGGTGAGCTTGTCCGAGACGATCATCAACGGCATCGCATCGGTGACGTCGGCCGCGGCCACACGCAGCACCGCACTCTTCTGGAACCGTCGCAGCGTGTTCATCTGCGCCTCGAGATCCGCAGCATCGATAGCGGCCTGCTCATCGGCCAGCGAAGCAGCCAGCTCTTGCCGGCTGGGCGGGCGAAACAGCTGACGTCGATCCAGCAACGTATCCAGAAGCGATGGCTGCTCGGCGATATGGCTGGTGATCCAGCTGCTGGCCCCGCACAGCCGCATCAGCGTGCCGAGCGCTGCCGGATGCTCGACCAGCAGCGCGATGTAATTGCTACGCCCGATGATGGCCTCGATCACGCTCAGGGTACGCAGGATGGCGGCGTCACGGTCGCAAAGCTCGATAGGCTGATCGAACAGCAGCGGTATCAGCCGAGCGATCCAGCGTCGGCCGCGATCCCCCAGAACCCGGTACAGCCGTTGATCGCGTAGATTGTCGAGCGCGGCGATGATTTCGTCGGCATGCGCCAGGCCGATATCGGTGAGCGTGGCCCGTGCCTGATCCGGCTCGAGTGCGCCCGACCACAGGCGCTCGAGCGCCTTGTTGTCAGGCTCGTCGGCATCGGGATCGACGAACACGTCATCGAATACCCGATGCACGCGCTGGCGCAGCGTAGCGATATCCGCATCGAACGCCGCGAGGTCGTCATAGCCCATGGCCGCGGCAATGCGCGTGCGCGCATCGTCGTCCTCGGGCAGCTCGTGGGTCTGTTGGTCGTTGACCATCTGAAGCCGGTTTTCCAGGCGCCGGAGCGTGACGTAGTCGGCGTCCAGCGCCGCCGCCGTCTCGGGCAACAGATGCCCGGCGCTCGACAGCTGGGCCAGCGTCGCGCGCAGCCGCGGCTCCTGCAGAAGCGGCTCCTGGCCACCGCGTATCAGCTGGAATGCCTGAGCCACGAACTCGATTTCACGAATCCCGCCCAACCCCAGCTTGATATCGTTGGCCGCATCGGCACGCACGACCTGGGCATCGATCATCGTCTTCATCTCACGGATCGATTCGAACGTGCCGAAATCGAGATATCGACGATAGACGAACGGACGCAGCATGCGTATCAAGGCGTGACCGGCCTCGATATCGCCCGCGACCGGGCGTGCCTTGACCCAGGCATAACGCTCCCACTCGCGCCCATGGTTCTGATAATACGACTCCATGGCCGCCAGGCTGGCGACCAGCGCGCCCGAGTCGCCGAATGGCCGCAGGCGGGTATCCACGCGATACACGAACCCGTCAGCGGTCGTTTCCGAGAGGATCTGCACGGTTTTCTGGGCCACTTTCCGAAAATATCCGGAAACGTCGATATCGCTGTCGGCCCCCACCTGGGCATCGTTGCCGTAAGCAAAGATCAGGTCGACGTCAGAGGAGAAATTCAGCTCGCGCCCGCCCAGCTTGCCCATGCCGATGACCACTAGACGCGCTGTGTCGTCGTGCTCATCGACCGGCGGGGCATACCGATCGATCACGATGGTTTCGGCCGCGCTCAACGCGGCCTCTATACATCGCTCGGCGAGCCGGGACAGATCCGCCAGAGTCACGTCGGTGTCATCCAGTCCCGCCAGATCGCGCCAAGCGATGAGGGCCAGGTTGTCGTGACGGTACCGGCGTAGCGCGTGCATGAAACCGGCTATATCATGGCCGTCGAACGTCGGCGGCGGACAGGCGGCGGCCCCCTCGGGCGAGAGCCGATTGTCATCGATGGCCTGCGCGACCGCCTCGGGCTGCTGTCGTATCCAGTCGTTGACGAACACACTGTAGTCGCCGATGCGATCCCTGAGATCGTCTACCCGGGTCACATTCGAAGA
This sequence comes from Lysobacterales bacterium, assembly GCA_002715985.1. Classification (GTDB taxonomy): domain Bacteria; phylum Pseudomonadota; class Gammaproteobacteria; order Nevskiales; family Salinisphaeraceae; genus Salinisphaera. The sequence goes on from PBAO01000001.1 coordinate 7,713, forward strand.
CATACGCAACTCACCGTGAGGCCTCTACAGGCAATGCCGATCCTCAAGCGTAAACCATGAACGCCGGCCCTTGCCCAATCGCAGGCCCCCATCAGACCCTCGCCTCAGGCGCTACGCTCAGCGCGTGCGTTAGGACATGCACGCTCGCTGTGCCCCCGGTGACACGATGAAAATCGTGTTCATCTCGGATGCCTGTATTCCGTCGCCATCGGCCGAGGCCGTGTTTGTCGTGCAGATGGCCCAGGCGTTGGCAGACAACGGGCACCAGGTGAGGCTGCTGGTGCCCGATCGCAAACAGGATCGCTACAGCGATCTGGAGGCCGTAGCCGCCTACTACGGTGTGGCGCCGGCCTTCGCCGCACAGACGATCGCCTGGCCGGCCGGAACGAAGGCGATTCGTCTCTGGGCCTGGCGCGCCGCGCAGGCCGCGCGGCTCGAGGAGCCTGACCTGGTCTATGCCCGGCACATCGCGGCCGGCTGGGCCGCACTGGCCCAGGGCCTGAGCTGTATCGTCGAACTGCACCAAGGCATCGAAGGCCGCTCGGGGCTCGTGGGCCGGCTGGTCGATCGGGCCGACGATATGCTGCGACAAGTCGGCGGGCGCTGGTCAAACCGTTCCAACCCGGCACGAGATGCCGCCACCCGGCAAGATTGTCGTGAGCTGGCGCGCCGGGGTGGCTATGTTCAGAACGCCACCCTGCTTCGCTGCCTGGCCGGTCATCCGCGTCTTGCCCGAGTTGTCGTCATCACCCACGCTCTGGAACGCGATCTGGTCCGAACCGCGCCGCAACTGGCCGGGCGTATTCAGGTCAGCCCCGACGGGGCCTCGTTACCCGCGAGCCCGCCCGTGCCAGTCGCCGTCGAGCCCGGTGAGGTCTTTCATGTCGGCTATTGCGGCCATCTCTACGCGGGCAAGGGAATAGCGCTCATCGCAACACTGGCCCGCCAGTGCCCGTGGGCGCGTTTCCACGTGGTGGGCGGCCTGGAGGCCGATCTCGACTACTGGCGGTCAGCTACCGATGACTGCGCGAATATCGTTTTCCACGGCCACATCGAGCCGCATCGGGTGATCCATTGGCTTGCCGCGTTCGATGTCTGCCTGTTGCCCAACCAGCCTGCGGTAGCCACTTATGGGTCTGCCCGGCGCAAGAACGCCGCGACGAATATCGGCGCCTATACATCGCCGATGAAGATGTTCGAATACATGGCGGCCGGCAAGCCGATCGTTGCCTCGGATCTGGCCGTGCTGCGAGAAGTGCTGACGCACGATGAGAACGCCCTGCTTTGCGCCCACGACGATGTTCGCGCCTGGGCGGGCGCCCTGTCGCGCCTGGCCGGCGACGCGGGCCTGCGCGAGCGGCTGGGCGCAGCCGCCCGGGCGGACCTGAAAACCCGGTACACCTGGTCCGCACGCGCGCGCCGTGTCATCGCCGATCTGGGCACCGAAACACGCACCGCGGAGTCTGAAAGCCCATGATGCGGCGTGCCAGACGACCCATTGCGGCCCGCGACGGGCACGCCCGGCATCGATACGGCGCCCTCTCGATCGGGCAGCATGACGCACACGGCGCCTCCGCGGCACCCGGTCATCGTCGTCGGTTGATCGACATCCGACGTATCGTCGGCTTCGCGAACTTGCCACGCGCCGGCCAGCCGCTGATCGGTTCGATCATGGATGCATCGACCAAGGCATGCACCCTCCACGAGCGCGATGCCGCCGGTCTGCTCGAGGCCGGTCTGGCGCTGTCGCAGCGCATCAGGCCCGGCCATCAGCCACGCGCAGGCTGGTGTCCGCGCCTGGCGCCGGACATGCGCGGGGGACCGGCCGGCTCGAGCACGCCCCGTTGCCGGGGCATGACCGCGATGCGGGTCACGCCGTGGACGAGACGATCACGGCGATGATCATGTCGGCTCCGCGCTCGGTGGCTGTGATTGCCGCCACGCGTCTGCCGGCGCGTTCGGCGAACAGCCTGCAGGTCATACGCATGTGCGAAGCGCTGGCCGAAACCGATTGGCGCGTGGTGCTGTTTGCACCGGCCTATACCGATACGCCGCCGTCAGCCGAATCGATCCGCTCCTACTACGGCCTGCAGGCAGACATCGAAATCAGACTCATCGGCTGGCCGGCCATCACCAAACCCGATGCATTCTGGGCCATGGCCTGTCTGGACGCGGCGGATCGAGCCGGGTGTCGGCTGATATTCACCCGGCACCTGCCAAGCGCGGCGTTGGCCAAAGCGCATCACTGGCCCGTGGTCTACGAGGCCCACAAGCCGGCCGGCACGGCTGCTGGGCAGGCCGCGCGGGGCTATTCGCTCTCCCGCGCGGTTAAAGCCGTGCGTATCGCAAGCCGACTCGTAATCGGCCGATGGCGCGGCTCGCATAATCTGGCGAGCCTGGGCCGGCTGATGTCGCTCATCCGCCATCGCGGACTGGTTTCAAACGCCGATTTCGAGGCTCGTCTGGCGTGTCCCGCCCCGCGATGTCATCTGATCGCCATCACCCAGCGCCTGGCTGATGACCTCGTGGCGCGTTATCCGGACTTGCCCGGCCATATCAGCGTGCTGGCCGACGGCGCCACCCGCGCCGGCCACGACGTTACGCCGGCTGTTCTGCCCGGCCGGCCCCGCGGCGGGCGTGTCGGCTACTGCGGACATCTTTATACCGGCAAAGGCATGTCGCTGATTGCCGAGTTGGTGACGCGTTGCCCGACGATCGATTTTCATATCGTTGGCGGCGAGCCTGACGATATCGCGGCGTGGCAGGCGCACCTCGGCACCTGCGAGAATCTTTATTTTCACGGCCACGTCGGCCCGCATGAGGTACCAGGCTACCTGGCCGCGATGGATATCGCGCTCTTGCCCAATCAGGCCCGCGTGGCGACTGCCGGTGATGTGCATGCCGATATCGGCCGCTATACGTCACCGCTGAAGATGTTCGATTACATGGCCGCCGGCCGGGCGATCGTGGCTTCGGACCTGGCGGTTCTGCGCGAGGTGCTGATCGATGGCCACAACGCTCGTCTATGCCCGCCCGACGCGCCCGAGGCATGGGCCGCGATGCTGGGGGCGCTGATCGATGCCCCGGCCGAGCGACGTCGCCTGGGCGACCAGGCACGCCACGATCTGGAAAGCCACTACACCTGGGCCGCCCGGGCACGCGCGCTTTCGTGTGTTTTCGATCGTCTTTCGGCTTGATACCCGGCGCGGCGGATCAGCGTGTCGCCAAATCCTCGATGAGACGCTCGAAACGCTTGGTCGATGTCTCGATCGAGAAATCGCCTGCCCGCGCCAGCAACGCCTCGCGCGCAACGGGGTGATCGAGGCTGGCCTGCATCGCCTCGGCGAGCGCAGGCACGTCGGCCACAGGAACCAGGGGGCCATAGCGTCCGTCGAGCAGTATTTCGCGCGGACCGCTCGGGCAGTCGGTCGCGACGACCGGACACCCGCAGCCCATCGCCTCGATGAGCACCCCGGGCAACCCCTCGTACAACGAGCTGAGCACGAACAAACTCGCCCGGTGCATGAGCACGGCCGGGGCATCGACCCAGCCGACAAGATGCACGACCTCATCCAGCGCCAGCCGACGGATCTCGGCGCACAATGCCTCGCGCAGTACGCCTTCGCCGGCAATCACGAGATGCACCGGCCGGGTGCGGCGCAACTCGGCGACCGCTCGGATCAGCGTCAAGAAATCTTTCTGCGGTTCCAGGCGTCCGACCGCGAGAATGACAGGCGTCGTATCGGGCGTCGTGATCGGCCAGATTCCGGCAGGTAATGGCATGCTGCCTGTGCCCGCCAGATCCGGGCCAACGACCGGGTTATACAGCGTTCGAATCGTGTCTCGCGATAGCGTCGTGCTCGCCGCCAGATCGTCTGCCACGCCATGCGAGACCCCGGCGACGACATCAGCCCAGGGATAACAAGCGTTGACGAGATCGATCAGCGATGCCCATCCAGCCGGGTTGTCGCCCTGCTCGCGACGCTCGGCCAATTCCGCACTCAAATGGTTGCGCTCGGTGACGACAACGCGTGATTTCAGCTCGGCCAACCGACAAGCCAACAGCGCCGCCAGATTGGCTCGTGTCAGCGCACTGATCAACACCTCCGGCCGGCGCTCGGCCAGTACAGCAGCCAGCGCAGGAATATAAGCCAGTTTGATGATCGGTCGTCGCGCACAGGCCAGACGTGCCAGCACCGCACGTGCCTCGCGATTACCGAGGGCAAGGCGCACCAGCGCGGCGCGCCCGGCGACCTTGCGGGCCCGCTCGAGCACGGTCAGCCGCACGCTCGCCGACACCAGCGACCGATACGGGCCAGCGGCCTGATTGACAATCAGCTCGACCTGATGCCCGCGCTCGGCCAGCGCCTGGCTCAGACGCAGGATCGAGCGCTCGGCCCCGCCCCCGGCCAGATTTGGCAGATAGAAGACAACATGGCGGGGCGTGACAGCGCGCGTTGGGCGAGGCTCGTCGGTCAAGCGCTCTTGCGCAGCAGATAAACCTGGCGCCCGCCGTCGTCGAGAGAGGTCACCACGATCTTTCGGGCATCCGGGCTCGGGCATGGATGAAGATCGCAGCGATACTGCCCCCGGGCCGGGCGATGGTTGTCGAAATGCGCGATGGTTTCGGTATCACCGGTCTGCTCGTCGTGAATCAATACATCGATCGACTCACGATACGGGGTATCAAAGACCATGCGATGCGCCGAGCCCGGCAGATAACGAAGATGCACGTTGTAATCGATGACCTCGGGCGCGATACGCCGTAAATAGCGTCCTCGGGGCGTTTCATCGGCATACAGACAGACACCGTCGCGCTTGCGCCAGAAATACAGCGTTTGATTGTCGGCCCAGATCACGTGCGACGTTGCATCGGTCATCAACGCCAATCCCTCACCGTCGGTGCCACAGGTCAGGCTCACCCCCATGCGATCGCTCCAGCCCTTCTTGGCGTCCCTTGAGCGAAAACGCAGTTTGACAGTGAATCGGTTGCCATCGGGCGCAATCTTGACGTGGTTGAACCAGTAGCGATACCGCTTGATGCGATGATCCAGAACGTCGCGCCAACCCAGTTGCGAATACAAGAATCGAACCGCCCGATCGAGCGAGAGAATCAACGTGGGCGCGCTACCGTCCAGCGGCTGTTTCCAGACGCCGTCTTCCTTGGGCCGGCGTTGATCGAGCCGGGCGCCTGCCCCGCCGCAGTAGCCATACCCCGGGCGCAGCGTATCCAGACGCGCCATGTTCACGCCGAGCGTGAATCGGGCCCGCGGATCGACCACGTAGCTGGCAATCGGCAGCGTGCGGCGCGTCTGATTGCGCGTATCAAGCACCCGGGTGACAAACATCTCGTCGTCACGGTCGTTCCAGAGCACAAGCGATGTGCCCGGCACCCATTGGGCCATCGGGCCCTGTTGCCAACTCCAGGCGCTGCTCTGGCCGATCTCGGTCCAGGCGCCGTCTGCCTCGGTGTCGATCAGCCCGACCGTGATCCGGTCATCAGGCCGCAGCGCACGCTCGGCAACACCGTGCATGCGATGCGCCACGAGACGCCGGCTTTCGCCGTCGAAGACGTTCAGATCGTAATAGCTGTGTGCGTGATAGAGCCCGGCGTCCGTGCCGTGCGTGAGTTGTTCGACCTGCCATCCGTTCACGATGCCTTGCTCCCGAACCAGCGTTTGAGTTTCTTGCGCGGTTTTCTTGTTGCCACCAGCCAGCTCGCCTGACGTGCACGACGCCGAATCGCACTCGGCCAGCGATGCGTGATTGGCGCCAGCCCGGGCTCGGCCACGGCTACGTCGGCCAGACGAATACCATTGTGTCGACGCAGGTGATCCAGCAGCTTCTGGCCGTATTCGGCGCCTGCCGGGCTGACGCCCGGCGTGGACAGGCGTCGCTCGAGCGTTTCGCGCAGGCCGGCCGTCCATTTGTAGTGGTGCACCCGCAGCGGTAGCGCCCAGCGAAAGGCTGGCCGGTCAAGCATCGGGAAACGATCAAGATCGTGGCCGAACGCAAACCGGATCGGCGGGTTGTCCGAGGCCGGACGATGCCCGCCGCGATTCAAGAACACATCGCCACGATGGGCCATGACCTTGACCGATCCACCGGGTTTTTGGTGTAGCGACGGCTGGCCGAGCGCACACTGTACTTCGGCGGCTAGCGGGAACTGTGTGTTCATCGCCCACTCGGCGGCCACCGGCTTGAGCTGGCCATCGGGCGCCAGGCGATCGATGAAAACGCCCTGAGCGACATTGATTCCACGACTCGCACACCAGTCCAGAAACGTTTCAAGATTTGCCGGGTACTCGTGAAATTCGTCCACGTCGGCGTTGACGACCCAATCACCGGCCGCCACGCGAGCCTGCTGTAGCTCGCGACGGCGAGCCCACATCGCGTCACTGGTGTACGGCGCAATCCAGACATCGGCATTCGTGATGCCCTGCTGGTGCAGTATTGCCTGCGCCGCGTCCAGATTCGGCGAGTCCGGATTCGGTGTATTGAGAATAAGCTGCATGGCGTCGGGCGCTATTCCGAGGCCGCGATAATGGTCAACGAAATGAGGCAGCAACGCCAGCTCGGTATCGACACCGATACAACTGATCAGATGAATACGGCGGGTATCGAGCATCAAAGACAAGCACTTTGTAACGAGGCAGCCAGCACGATCACGCCGCTCGCGGCCTATCGCGCTGCCAGCATAGCAATGCCGGGACGGCGAGTGAAACCGAGTCATCCGGCATGGCAGACGCGCGCCGTGACGCTCGAGACCCGCCCCGATCGAGGCGTTCGGTTGCTGTGCCCGGATCCATACGGCTTTGCCGTTCAAGCGGCGCATTCAATCTGCACGAGGCCGGCCGCTCGGATCGACAAAAAAAAAATCCGGCAACCCCTGGAGGCCGCCGGATTTCTTAAAAGAACCGGGCCACAGTCTGTGCTCGCTGCGCGAGATCACGCCTGGCCCGGTTTTTTCTATCGTCGGGGAGCGAGTGCTCCCACGGGCGATAAGGGCGCGATTTACATCATGCCGCCCATGCCGCCCATTCCGCCCATGCCGCCCATATCGCCGGCACCGCCCTTGTCGTCATCCTCGGGGATGTCGGCAACGGCTGCTTCGGTGGTCAGCATCAGGCCGGAGATGGAGGCTGCGTTCTGCAGCGCGGTACGGCTGACCTTGGTCGGATCGAGAATACCCATCTCGACCATGTCGCCGTATTCGCCGGTGGCGGCGTTGTAGCCGTAGTTGCCGCCCTTGGACAGCACTTCGTTGACGACCACGGACGGCTCGCCGCCGCTGTTGAACACGATCTGACGCAGCGGTTCCTCGACAGCGCGACGCAGCAGGCGGATGCCAGTGTCCTGGTCGTCGTTGTCGCCCTTGACGTTCTCGATCGCGGTCAGGGTGCGCAGCAGCGCCACGCCGCCGCCCGGCACGATGCCTTCCTCGACGGCCGCACGGGTGGCGTGCAGCGCATCTTCGACACGAGCCTTCTTCTCTTTCATCTCGACTTCGGTGGCAGCGCCGACCTTGATCAGTGCCACGCCGCCGGCGAGCTTGGCCACGCGTTCCTGCAGCTTCTCCTTGTCGTAGTCCGAGGAGGAGTCGTCGATCTGCTTGCGGATCTGGCCGATGCGGGCTTCGATGTCGTTGTTGGAACCCTTGCCATCAATGATGGTGGTGTTTTCCTTGGACACCTGAACCTTGTTGGCCTCACCCAGGTGCTCGAGCGTGGCGTTTTCCAGCGTCATGCCGAGATCCTCGGAGATGACCTGGCCGCCGGTGAGCACTGCCATGTCTTCGAGCATGGCCTTGCGACGGTCACCGAAGCCGGGCGCCTTCACGGCCGCGACCTTGACGATGCCGCGCAGGTTGTTGACCACCAGTGTGGCAAGCGCCTGGCCTTCGACGTCTTCGGCGACGATCAGCAGCGGGCGGTTCTGCTTCGCGACGTTCTCGAGCAGGCCGACCATATCGCCGATGTTCGAGATCTTCTTGTCGAACAGCAGGATGTAGGGGTTGTCCAGCTCGGCCGTCATCGTCTGGTTGTCGGTGACGAAGTACGGCGACAGATAGCCGCGATCAAACTGCATGCCTTCGACGACGTCCAGCTCGTTGTACAGGCTGGAGCCCTCTTCGACCGTGATCACGCCTTCCTTGCCGACCTTCTTCATGGCATCGGCGATGATCTCGCCGATTTCCTTGTCGGAGTTGGCCGAGATCGAGCCGACCTGAGCGATGGCCTTCTCGTCATCACACGGCTTGGACAGCTTGGCCAGCTCCTCGACAGCCGCGTCCACGGCCTTGTCGATACCGCGCTTGAGATCCATCGGGTTCATACCGGCGGAGACAGCCTTCACGCCTTCGCGCACGATGGCCTGAGCCAGCACGGTGGCCGTGGTGGTGCCGTCACCGGCGACGTCGGAGGTCTTGGAAGCGACTTCCTTGACCATCTGCACGCCCATGTTCTCGAACTTGTCTTCCAGTTCGATTTCCTTGGCGACCGATACACCATCCTTGGTGATGGTCGGGGCGCCGAAGCTCTTGTCGAGCACGACGTTGCGGCCTTTCGGGCCCAGGGTGACCTTGACCGCGTCGGCCAGCGTGTTCACGCCACGGACCAGACGCTGACGGGCGTTTTCGCCAAAACGTACTTCTTTTGCAGCCATTGCTACTTAATCCTTTATTGCGGTTATCGAACGTCGCTAGCGTGGCGTGGGCGTTAGCCCAGCACCGCCAGGATGTCGTCTTCGCGCATCACGACGACTTCTTCNCCGTCGATCTTGATTTCCGTGCCCGAGAACTTGCCGAACATGACCTTGTCACCCACGGCGACTTCNGGCTTGCGCACGTCACCGTTNTCCAGCGCCTTGCCGTTGCCCACGGCAACCACNTCNCCGCGCTGGGGCTTCTCGGCCGCCGAATCGGGGATCACGATNCCNCCGGGCGTTTTNTGCTCTTCTTCGAGCCGCTTGATGACGACGCGATCATGTAGAGGACGGATATTCATTGCCACCCTTCTCCTCGAAAGTNCAAAGGTTGTTGATTAAAAAGCATCGCGGGCGTGCCCCGCACCAGATCGCCGATTGGCAATCTTGATCAACGCCATTCATGCGGCCTACGGCCGGCCTTTCAAGAGTAGCCCGGGTTTTTTTTGGCTTGGGCGTCGTGCGTTTGGACGGCTTCAGATGCACCCGAAAACCGAAACGATTCCTTGTCACATTCGCCCGGGCGCAGTATCTTGCGACGATAGTCACACGCCGACGACACGCTCGGCATTCAAGGAGGAGTCATGGCTGAATTCACCCCGCGCCGAGTCGCCATCGTCGGTGGCGCGCGTATCCCGTTCTGTCGCTCGAACACCGAATATTCGCATCAATCGAATCAGGATCTTCTGACGGCCGCATTCAAGGCGCTGTCAACCAAGTACAAGCTGGCCGGCGAGCGTATCGGAGAAGTCTCGGCGGGTGCCGTGCTCAAGCACAGCAGTGATTTCAATCTGACGCGCGAGGCGGTGCTGGGCACCGATCTGGACCCGCATACCCCGGCCTTCGACGTACAGGCCGCCTGTGGCACCTCCCTGCAGACAGCGGTTCTGCTGGCCAACAAGATCGCCATGGGCCAGATCGATTCGGCCATCGCCGGCGGCTCGGACACCACCTCGGATGCCCCGATCGCGGTCAACGAAGAACTGCGCAAGATTCTGCTCGATGTGAACCGGGCCAAGACCGGCGGTCAGCGAGCCAAGCTACTGGCCAAGATCCGCCCGCGGCATCTCGCCCCCAACCTGCCCTCGGTGACCGAACCGCGTACCGGCATGTCCATGGGTGAGCACTGCGAGTTGATGGCCAAGGAATGGAAGATCAGCCGACGCGCACAGGACGAGCTGGCCCTGGCCAGCCACAAGAACGCCGCGCAGGCCTATGTCGACGGCTTCTACGATGATCTTGTCTTCCCGTATCTGGGCGTGGAGCGCGACAACAACATGCGCCCGGATTCCAGCCTGGAGAAACTCTCCAAGCTCAAGCCGTCCTTCGATCGCGAGAACGGCACCCTGACCGCGGCCAACTCGACGCCGCTCACCGACGGGGCCTCATCGGTACTGCTGGCCAGCGAGGAATGGGCCAAGGCGCGTGGCCTGCCGATTCTGGCGTATCTGACGCCGTACTCGCGCACGGCGGCCGTGGATTACGTGGACGGCGGCGAAGGGCTGTTGATGTCGCCCACCTATGCCGTGGCCGACATGCTGGATGCCGCGGGCCTCACGCTTCAGGACTTCGACTTCTACGAGATTCACGAGGCCTTCGCGGCACAGGTGCTGTGCACGCTCAAGGCGTGGGAATCGAAGAAATACTGCGAAGAAAAGCTGGGCCGGGCCGAGCCGCTGGGCTCGATCGATACCACAAAGCTCAACGTCAAGGGCTCGTCGCTGGGCATGGGGCATCCGTTCGCGGCCACCGGCACGCGTATCCTGGGGACGCTGGCCAAGATCCTGAACGAGGCCGGGCCCGACAAGCGCGGCCTGATCTCGGTCTGTGCCGCCGGTGGCCAGGGCATTACCGCGATTCTGGAGTCCGCGGACAGCTGATCCCGGGATGACAACCGGACAACCGAGAGACGGGTCTTCGGGCTCGTCTTTTTTTGGCCGCGGACCCGTCCCGGGGCTGCTTCTGTTTCATGCGAGTGCACACCACGCGTTCCATGGGATTGACCAGGATTGACGATGCGCAGCCAGACGAGTCGTAGCGCGCTCGGCATGTCACTTGGCGCCCGTGAGCTAGAACCCGGTATTGCCGGCATGTCGTTCATGGTCGCACGCCTGTCCCGCAGGCTCGGGGCATTCATAGAAATCGAAGATGAGCGCCCGGCCGCTGGCGCGTCCTGATCGTGGCACGACGCCAGGCCTGGACTTGTGCCTTGCAGGGCATACAGCAGGCGCTCGATGAAGGCGCCGCTCGCATGAAACAGCAACAGGCCCTAGGCTAACGCGGGTCTTTCGCCCGGGCCTGCTCGATGCAACGCGATCACTGGACTTCTCGTTTCGGCTTCATCATGGCCACGGCCGGCTCGGCTGTGGGGCTGGGCAATATCTGGAAGTTCCCATACATGGTCGGGGCCCATGGGGGCGGCGCTTTTCTGGTGCTGTATCTGGTCTGCGTGCTGGGCTTTGGCTTGTCGCTGGTCATTGCCGAGCTGGCCGTCGGGCGCATGAGTCGGCTCAACCCGGTGGGCGCCTATCGCAAGGTTGCCGGCGGCGCCTGGCCGGCCGTGGGCGCGCTGGGCGTGTTTACGGCCATCATCATTCTGTCGTTTTATTGCGTCGTGGCCGGCTGGACCATCGCGTATCTGGTCTATGCCATTGAGGGCACGCTCACACCGGCGCGGGCCGGCGGGCTGGACGCCCTGTTCGATAACCTCATCGGCAGCGGACTGACCCCGCTGCTGTATGCCTTCGGATTTGTCATCGCCACGATTCTCATCGTGGCCCGCGGCGTGGGCGGCGGCATCGAACGGGCCTCGAAACTGTTCATGCCGCTGCTCATGGTTCTGTTGCTGGTGATGGCTGTGCGCGCGCTCACACTGCCCGGCGCCACCGATGGGCTTTGGTTCTTTCTCACACCCGATTTCAGCGCCCTGAACGGTGCGACCGCCTCGGCCGCCCTCGGCCAGGCGTTCTTTTCGTTATCGCTGGGGCTGGGCGGCCTGATCACCTACGGCTCGTATATGTCGTCGCAGCAGCATCTGGGCCGCGACGCGCTGGCGGTTGTGCTGCTGGATACGGGGATCGCCATTCTGGCGGGTTTGATGATCATTCCCACGATGTTCGCAGCCGGCATGACGCCCGATCAGGGCGGGCCAGGCACCACGTTCAAGGTTCTGCCGGCCGTGTTTGCCAGCCTGCCGGGCGGGCACTGGATCGCGATCGGATTTTTCGCGCTTCTGGTGCTGGCAGCGCTGACCTCGTCGATCTCGATGCTCGAGCCGGTGGTGGCGTATCTGGTGGACGAGCGTCGCGTGTCTCGTACCAAAGCCGCGTGGCTGGCCGGAGTCATTTGCATGATGCTGGCGGTGCCGGTGTCGCTGTCCTTTGGCGCCTGGCAGGGCGTGACGGTGTTCGGCATGACGCTGTTCGGGCTGTTCGATTATTTCGCCAGCAACCTGTCATTGCCGTTCGGCGGCCTGATGATCGCGATCGTGGTGGGCTGGATTCTCGGGCCGAAGGCGATCGCCGCGATCGGTCCGGCCGGCAGCACGCCGGGGCTGTGGGCCCGGGGCTGGCTGTTCGTGGTGCGTTTCATCGCGCCCGCGGGCATTGTCTGGATCCTGGTACAGGGCCTGCTCTAGCCGGCCATGGGCCATAGAGCACACGCCGTAGCGCGCGTGTGCACGCCAATTGCATGACGCGACAAACAAAGCACGACAAGGATGAAAGATTGATGACACAACAACGCGGGCAATGGGGCACGCGGCTCGGCTTCATCATGGCCGCAGCCGGCTCGGCCGTCGGACTGGGCAATATCTGGAAGTTCCCCTACATGACGGGCGAAAACGGCGGGGGCGCGTTTCTCGTCATCTACATGGTCTGCATCGTGGTCTTCGGCTTTTCGCTGGTCATGGCCGAGCTGGTGCTCGGGCGCATGGCCCAGAAGACGCCGGTGGCCGCGTTTCGCGAGATCGCCGGGCGGCGCTGGTCGCCCGTGGGCGGCCTGGCGGTGCTGACGGCGTTCGTGATCGACTCGTTCTATGTCGTGGTGGCCGGCTGGACGCTGGCGTATATCGGCTTCGAGGCCTCGGGGGCTCTGGCCACGGCCAACAGCGAAACCCTGTCGGCCACCTTCAATGATCTGATCGGCAGCCCGATCCAGCCGATCCTCTATGCCGGGGCGTTCACCGTGGCCTGTGCGGCGGTGGTCATCGGCGGCGTGGGCTCCGGCATCGAGCGAGCCTCCAAGCTGTTGATGCCGGTGTTGTTCGTGCTTCTGGTCGCGCTGGTGGTTCGCGCGGTGACGCTGCCCGGAGCAGGCGCAGGACTCGAGTTCTTCTTCGTGCCCGATTTCTCCCGGGTCACCGGCGAGACGCTGACGGCAGCCATCGGCCAGGCGTTCTTTTCATTGTCGCTGGGCATGGCCGCGATGGTGACGTATGGCTCGTACATGCCGCGCGAGCGCAATCTGCCGGCCGATGCGTTCGCGGTGGTCTCGCTGGATACGCTGATCGCCGTGCTGGCCGGTTGTATGGTGCTGCCTGCGATGTTCTCGGCCGGACTGTCGCCGGGCGACGGCGGCGCGGGGGCGACCTTTCTCGTGCTGCCGGCGGTCTTTGCTGCCATGCCGGGCGGCGCGCTGTTCGGCGTGGCCTTTTTCTCGCTGTTGGCGGTGGCGGCACTCACCTCGGCGGTATCGCTGCTCGAGGCGGTGGTCTGTTATCTGGTCGATGAATACGGATTCAGCCGGCCCAGGGCAACGATCGGCTCGTCCGTGGCACTGTTCTTGCTAGCCATTCCCTCCTCGCTATCGTTCGGCCTGCTGGCCGGCGCCAAGATCTTCGGCATGAGCTTCTTCGATCTGCTGGATTATGTGACCAGCTCGATCGCCTTGCCACTGGGCGGGTTGCTGACCGCGCTGTGCATGGGCTGGGTCGTGGGGCCCAGGGCGGCCGAAGCGCTCTCGCCGGCCGGCCAGTCCGCGCCGCGCTGGGCCGCATTCTGGCTGTTCGTGCTGCGGTTCGTGGCACCGCTGGGCATCGGCTGGATTCTGGTGCAGGGACTGATCGGCTAGACGACGACCGCGCGGGCCCGGCCGGGCCCGCGCTCGCATTCAAACCAAAGGGGGCTTTATGGACGCGGTCACGCATTTGTTATCCACGATTTCCGGCTGGGTGTGGGGCCCGGTCATGCTCGCACTGCTATTGGGCACGGGCGTCTATCTCACGCTGGGCTTGCGCGGCATCCCGCAGCGCAAGCTGTTCTATGGCTTTGCCATGCTGTTCGCCGGGCGACGTCAGACCAGCCAGCCGGGTGACATCACGCCGTTCCAGGCGCTGGCCACCGCATTGTCGGCGACCGTGGGCACGGGCAATATCGCCGGCGTGGCCACGGCCATTCATCTGGGGGGGCCGGGGGCCGTGTTCTGGATGTGGGTGACCGCGCTGGTGGGCATGGCCACCAAGTACGGCGAAGCCGTGCTGGCCGTGAATTATCGCCAGACCAACGCAACAGGACAGCACGTCGGCGGGCCGATGTACTATATCCGCAACGGGTTGGGCGACAACTGGCGCTGGCTGGCCTTTCTGTTCGCGCTGTTCGCCACGATTGCCGCCTTCGGCATCGGCAACACCGTGCAGTCGAATTCGGTGTCTCAGGTACTGGCCGAGTCGCGCCTTGCCGTGCCGACCTGGCTGACCGGCCTGGTGCTGGCCGCCGGGGTGGCGATCGTGGTGCTCGGCGGCGTGCAACGTCTGGCCCGGGTGACCGAAAAGCTCGTGCCGTTCATGGCCGTGGTCTATGTCGTGGGCGCGCTTGCGGTGCTGGCCTTCAATATCGAGGGCGTGCCGGGGGCGTTTTCGCTGATCGTGACCGATGCCTTCACCGGCACGGCCGCAGCCGGCGGCTTTGCCGGGGCCGGCGTGCTGATGGCCATCCGGTTTGGCGTGGCCCGCGGCATCTTTTCCAACGAGGCCGGGCTGGGCAGCGCGCCGATCGCCCATGCCGCGGCCCGTACCGACAGCCCGGTGCGTCAGGGCGTGGTGGCGATGTTGGGCACCTTCATCGATACCATCATCGTGTGCAGTCTGACGGCACTGGTCATCGTGGCCACCGGCGCCTGGGACAGCAGCTCGACCGGGGCCGCACTGTCCGCCGAAGCCTTCACCAGCGGACTGCCCGGCCCGGGCGGGGCGATCGTGTCCTTCGGCCTGGTGGTGTTCGCGTTCTCGACCATGCTGGCCTGGAGCTATTACGGCGAACGCACCGCGGAATATCTGCTGGGCAGCTGGGTGATCACGCCCTACCGCGTGCTTTGGGTCATTGCCGTGTTTGTCGGTGCGATCGCCCAGCTCGATATCGTATGGCTGATCGCCGACGTCATGAACGCACTGATGGCCATACCCAACCTGATCGCCCTGCTGTTGCTGTCACCGGTCGTATTCCGGCTCACCCGGCGGTATTTCGGCTAGAGGCGTGTCGTCATCGAACAGACCGTCGCAGTCCCGTACCGGATGTGCCAGGCCCGCCACATGGCGCCGCCGGCGCGGGCTCCACTACCCGACCCGACGGACCGGCGTATCTTGGGGCGACAGCCCTCCGGGTATAGTCGATCGGCGCGCCTTGCATCCAGGGCGCGCCAACCCAAGTATAACGATTGCAAATCGATATCGCCCAACCCATAGCAAGGATTGATCGAAATGAGCCGCCAGGATCAAACGCCGGTCGGCGTGCTGTTTACCAACCTGGGCAGCCCGGACGATACGTCCACGCCGGCCGTGCGTCGGTATCTACGCGAGTTTCTGTCCGATTCGCGCGTGATCGACCTCAACCGCGCGATCTGGCTGCCGCTGCTTTACGGCGTGATTCTGACCCTGCGCCCAAGAAAGTCGGCCGAGGGTTATCGCTCGGTCTGGATGGATGAAGGCTCGCCGCTGGTCGTCTATGCCCGGCGCCAGGTGGCGGGAATTCAGGCCAAACTCGATGCCCAGCTGGAAACGCCGGTCGTCGTGGCTCTGGGCATGCGCTATGGCAACCCGTCGATCGAGGCCGGCCTGGAAGAGCTGCATGCCGCGGGTTGCAAGAAAGTGCTGGTGTTTCCGGCCTACCCGCAGTATTCGGCAACCACCGTGGCCACGACCTTCGACAAGGTCAGCGAGGTACTCGAGGATTGGCCCGAACCGCCACGGCTGCGCCAGATCAACCGCTATCACATGGATTCCGGCTATATCGGGGCACTGGCCAATTCGGTGCGCGAGCACTGGGAGGCGCACGGGCGCGCCGACAAGCTGGTGATGAGCTTTCACGGTATCCCCAAGCGCTATGTCAAACAGGGTGATCCCTATCCCCGCGACTGCGGCGAGACGGCCCGTCTGCTGGCTGCCGAGCTGGGCCTGGGGCGCAATGATTACAAGGTCTGTTTTCAGAGCCGTTTCGGCCGCGAGCCGTGGTTGCAGCCTTATCTTGACGAAACCATGAAGGCCTGGGGCAAGTCCGATGATATTCATACCGTGGATGTCATGTGCCCCGGCTTTTCCTCCGACTGCCTGGAAACCCTCGAGGAGATCAAGGAAGAAAACCGCGAGTACTTCGAGGACAATGGCGGTGAAGCCCTGCGTTATATCCCCGCACTCAACGACCGAGACGATCATATCGAGATGTTCACGCGTCTGATTCGGGAAGAACTGGCGGGCTGGGTCTGATGGATATAGTCATCGAACTTGCCGCCGATTACGGCCTGTTTCTGGCCAAGACGGCGACGCTCGTCATCGCGGTCTTGCTGGTCATGGGCACTCTTGCCTCGAGCCTCTCGGCTGCCCGCGCCGAGAAGAAATCCTCGCTCAGGATCGAACGTGTCAACGAGCGCCTGACCCAGCTGGCCGACACCCTGGCCGGGGCGATGGATTCCAAGGCCGAGGCCAAGGCTCGGGCCAAGAAACGCAAGGCTCAGGCCAAGAAACGCGCCAAGGCCAAGCAGCCCGCTGATACGTCGCGTCTGTTCGTACTCGATTTCGACGGCGATATCCGGGCTTCGGCGGTCGAGCAACTGCGCGAGTCGATCAACGGGCTGGTACAGGTTGCCGGCGAGCACGACGAAGTGTTGCTGCGCCTGGAGTCCGGCGGTGGGCTCGTGCACAGCTACGGCCTGGCGGCCTCACAGCTTGATCGTCTGCGCCAGGCGGGCATCAAGCTCACCGTCTCGGTCGATCGGGTCGCCGCCTCGGGCGGCTACATGATGGCCTGCGTGGGCGACCGGATCGTGGCCGCGCCCTTCGCTATCATCGGCTCGATCGGCGTGGTGGCCCAGCTGCCGAACTTTCATCGCTGGCTGGATGAGCGGCATATCGACGTCGAGCTGCATACCGCCGGCGATCACAAGCGCACGCTGACCATGTTCGGCCAAAACAATGAAGCCGATCGCGAGAAGTTCCGCCAGGAACTCGATGACACCCACGGGTTGTTCAAGACCTTTGTGGCCGAGCATCGGCCCAGCCTGGATATCGATGCCGTGGCCACCGGCGAGCACTGGTATGGCCGCCAGGCGATCGATCGGCACCTGGTCGATGACATCGCCACGGGCGATGACCTGATGCTGGCCGCAGCCCGCGCCGAGCGCCCGGTCTATGCCATCACCCACCAGAGCCGGACAGGGCTGGTGAGCCGCATGATGGGCCGGGCCAGCCGGCTTCATGCACGCCTGATCGAGGAACGCGGGATGGCCAAAGCACGCATCGGCTGAGCACTCGCGCGAAACTTATCGGCCCGGTCGCTGTCGCAGGGCAAGGGTCTGTTGTCGTTTCGTACGAGTCAGCGCCAAACAGCGCTTGTCCCGAAAAGTTGGGCCCGAAATCTGGCCACTGGGCGTTGCTCACCTCGACCGTGGCACGCCACGATCCTCGGCTCGCGCCTTGCCTGGCCAGATTTTGGGCGCCAACGCGGCGCTCGTACGCAATGGCGACAGACCCTGGGGGCACGCGGCTGTCGTAGGCGGCCTGCGTCACGATAAACCGGACCGATGAGATCTAGTCTATGCACCAACTCGCGTTAACACGCTATCGCGTCTTGTTTCTCATGCTTGTCGCGCTGATTGGCACGAGCGCTCAGGCATCGATACCGAGCGGCATGCTCTCCGGCGATGACCCATCGCTGGCACCCATGCTGGACAAGACCCTGCCCGCGGTCGTCAACGTGGTCGTGACCGGCAAGGCCACGCCGCAGCGCAGCAACCCGCTATTCAACGACCCCTTCTTTCGTCAGTTCTTCAACGCGCCGCCACAGCAGCAGCCCCGGATGGATCACCCGACGGCCACCGGCTCGGGCGTGATCATCGATGCCGACAAGGGCTATCTGGTCACCAACTATCACGTCGTGCGCGATGCCGAGAAGATCGAGGTCCGGCTCAACGATAACCGCCAGTTCAACGCCACGGTCGTGGGCACCGATCCGGCAACCGATCTGGCCGTCATCCGGATCAAGGCCGATGACCTGACCGCCCTGCAGATGGCCGATTCCGACCAGCTGCGCGTGGGAGATTTCGTGGTCGCCGTAGGCAACCCCTTCGGCCTGCGCCAGACCGTCACCTCCGGCATCGTCTCGGGCCTGGGCCGGCATATCGGCACGCCGCGCGGCGGCGAAGGCAGCCGCTACCAGAACTTCATCCAGACCGATGCCTCGATCAACCCGGGCAACTCGGGCGGTGCGCTTTTGAATCTGTCCGGTCAGCTGGTGGGCATCAACAGCGAGATCCTGTCCCAGACCGGCGGCAATATCGGGATCGGGTTCGCCATTCCGTCGAATCTGGTCCAGTCGGTGGCCAGTCAGCTCATCAAGAACGGCGAGGTCAAACGCGGCATGCTCGGCGTGGTGGGCCAGAACCTCACGTCCGAGCTGGCCGATGCCTTCGACCTGAAGATCGACGAAGGCGTGGTCATCGCCCAGGTCATGCCCGATTCGCCGGCAGAAAAAGCCGGCGTGCGAGAGCGTGATGTGGTGACCGCCATCAACGGCGAATCGATCGAGAACTTCTCGGATCTGCAGAATGCGATCGGCCTGCGCTCACCGGGCGACACGGTCGAGATATCGCTCGTGCGTGACGGCAAGAAACGAGAGGTGACGGCCACACTGGGTAACGCGGCCAAGATGGCTGCCGGCAACGCCGCCGGCGGTGCCAACCTGGCCGAAGGCCTGCAGGGCGCGACGTTCGGCCCTCTCGGCGAAGACAGTCCGCTGGCCGGCGACGTCACCGGCGTGCAGGTTCAAAGCGTCGAGCGTGGCAGCCCGGCAGCGCGTGCCGGCCTGCGCCCGGGTGATGTGATCACCTCGGTCAATCGTCAGAACGTACAGAACATGGCTGACCTGCAAAAGCTGGCCAGCGCCAACCAGAAGCAGCTCTTGCTGCATGTCCGGCGCGGTCGCGGTGCGTTGTTCCTGTTGATCGAATAACCCGCCGTCAGACACGCCAAATCGAAAAACCCGGCCACGCGCCGGGTTTTTCTTGTCGGGCGGGTTCGTCACGGGGCGTTGTTTTTGTCTAGACTGGCGGTTCACTTTCGTGCCCACGGCCTCCGGCATGACCGTATTCGATATCGACACCTTCGAACGACGCGTAAGCGATCTGGTGCGTGCCTACGACACCCTCAAGGCCGATCATGAAGCCCTCGTGGCCACGCACGCCGCCGAGGTACAGCGCAACCAGGAGGTGCGCTCGCGACTGGCCCACGTGATCGAGCGCATTCGAGCACTCGAAGCCGAAACCCAGATCGAGAGCCGGGCCGCGCCTCGGGCGACCGATGCCGACGATACATCGGGAGCCTCCTCGTGAGCCCGTTCGATACGCCCTCGAAGGCACTGACGATTCGTATCCTGGGGCGTGACTACCCCATCGCCTGCCCCGACGACGAGCGCGAGACGCTGCTCAATTCGGCCGAGTACCTATCCGCGCGCATGGAAGCCATCCAGCGCGACGGCAAGGCTCTGGGCAATGAACGGATCGCGATCATGGCGGCGTTGAACATCACCCGGGAACTGCTGGATCTACAGGCTCGGCAGGCCGGCACACCGGCCACGACACCCGACGAGGTCGAACAGCGCCTGGCCGATCTCCAGCGCATGATCGAAGCCACGATGGCCTCCGGCGATGAGCCGCCAAGTCGTTGAATCGCCAATCCACCTGATTGCATCACGCTATTTGTCAGCACCCCGTGCCGGGCGTACCATCTAGTTGCTGGCATTCCTGCCGTGTTCGACGGTCTCCCGGTTCCCCTTGAGCCTAATTACGAAACCAGGGGCGGGAAACGGCGCAGGTGAGTAGGCCCGCCCTCGAGCGGGAAACCTAATGCGTCGTGAAACGCCCCACTTGAGCGCTTGTCTCAAGGATAGTGGACGACTGACGGCACGGCGGGAATGCCGGCCTCTCTTTCAAGAAGAGGTTGCGATGTCCGCGATCGCCACCCTGCGACGACAGGCGCTTGGCGCGCGTCGCACCTTGTCTCCTGAGGAAACGAACCTGGCCGGTCAGCAGGCCGCGCGCCGACTGGCACGACTGCCCCGTGTGGCTCGGGCACGACGTATCGGCCTCTACTGGCCGCTGGCCAGCGAGGCGGATCCGCGCTGGCTGACTCACCGGCTGACAGACGACGTGGCTTATTTCTTCCCACGCGTCGCCGCTGACACGCTGGTCTTCGTGCCCGTGACCGATCCGCTGGATCGACGCGGCTGGCAGCAGAGCGCGCTCGGCGTATTCGAGCCGCCCGGCCGCAGTAGGCCGGTCGAAGCCCTGGACGTTCTCGTCATGCCGCTGGCCGGTTTCGACGTAGACGCCAATCGTATCGGGCTGGGCGGCGGTTTCTATGACAAAACGCTGGCGGCTATCGCCGGCCGGAGCTATCGGCGCCCGCACTTCTATGGCCTGGCCTTCGAGGCCCAGCGCGTGGCGCGTTTCACCCCGCAGCCGTGGGATATCGCCCTCGACGCCGTGATTACCGAGCGCACGGTCTATCGACCGGTCACGCGTTAGCGGCTGTTGCCGTTTCTCACGAGCCTGCGCCAAGCGCTCTATATTGTGACTATAGGTGGCAAGACGAGGCGTAGCACGCTTGGCGTGTCGCTCTGCGCTGGCGTGCTAGAACGCAGGATTGCCGGCGTATCGTCAATGTCGGGGCGCTTGGCCCGACGAGCTGGGCCCACGATATGGCCATGCGGCGTTGCTCACTTTGATCGTGACACAGCCAGAGCCGCGGCTCGCGCCTTGCCCGGCCCGCTTCTGGGCACCCACGCGGCGCTCGTACGAAACGGCAACAGCCCCTAAACTGAGCGTATTTCCAACGGACGAGCGATCGAGCATGCGTTACTGGCTGATGAAATCCGAACCCGACGAGTTCAGCATCACGGACCTGGAAAATCGCGACCAGCAGACCGAAGGCTGGGACGGCGTGCGTAACTATCAGGCTCGCAACTTCATGCGCGATGACATGTCGGTTGGCGACAAGGTCCTGTTCTATCACTCCAACACCAAGGTGCCGGGTGTCGTGGGCATCGCCACCGTCTCGCGCGAAGGCTACCCGGACGACACGGCCTTCGATCCGCAGGATCCGCACTACGACCCGAAGTCCGACCCGGACAAGCCGCGCTGGTATCGCGTGGACGTGACCTTCGAGCGCAAGCTCGACCGCGTGATTCCGCTGGCCGAGATCAAGGACCGAGCCGACGAGCTCGAGGGCCTGCCCCTGGTGCGCAAGGGCAACCGACTATCGGTGATGCCGGTCGACAAGGCCCATTACGACTTCATCCTGAGCCTGGAGCACGCGGGGGAGTAATCTCGGGGCATGGCGTCACGAGCCCGGTGCCGTGCTCGGCCATGACCGTATCCAGGCGCTTTGTGACAGCGGCCAGCGGGATGAGCGCCATCACCCCGGTATCGTCCTCGATACGCGTGCCCCATTTCAGATCATCGGGCGCGCGGCGCCGATAGGCGGCCGCCGCCTCGGCGAAATAGTCGATACACCACCCGCGGGATCGATAGGCCCCGCTACGGCGCGGATCCGTCGCCGCATGCAGCGAAATCGTGGTGATCTCGGTGGCGTTGGCCATATGGGCGGGCCCGGAATCCGGCGTCACGAGCACATCGCCCTGCTCGAACACGGCGAGCAGCTGTTTGAGCGAGGTCTGGCCGATCAAATTCGTGATCCGGCAATTCGCAGCCGCGATGATCGCCTGGCCCATCGCCTGCTCGCTGGCGCTCGGCCCGCCGGCCAACACCACGCGCATGCCGTGGTGTGTTGCCGCGTGATCGGCCAGCCCGGCATAGCACGTGGCCTGCCAGTTGCGCATGCCGTGACTCGAGCACGGGCTGATTATTAAAAGCGGGCTGCCTTGATCACTTGCGGCCAGCAGTGCTGTGGCCTTGTCACGATCGGCGGCGCTGACCGGCACACGCCAATCCATGACCGGCGCCGAGGCCCCGATGGCCGCAGCGAATGCCAGAAATCCATCCACCACGTGACGTGATGCGACCGGCGCGATCGTCTGGCTCACGAACAGCCGCTGGCCGTCGCGCGCCCGGCGCTTGTCGAATCCGATCCGCCGATCGGCGCGCACCAGACAGGCGATCACGTTGGCCCGCCAGCTGGCATGCATGTCCAGCAATACATCGAACCGCTGGCCCCGCAGCCGGCGCGCCAGATCGAGCAGCGCCGCTCGCCCGCCGGACTTGTCATAGACCATGCAGCTCACCCCGGGCAGGTCGGCCACGAGCCCGGCCTCGGCCCGGTTGATGATCCAGGTGATCTCGATGTCCGGGCGCGCGGCCTGCAAGGTATGCACCACCGGGACCACGTTGGCACAGTCGCCCAGTGCCGAAAGCCGCAACAGACAGACCCGCTGCGGAATACGCTCGCCCGACATGGTTCAGGCGTCGGTTTCGGCCGTGCCGCTCGAGGCGACAGGCGCATCGGCCTCGCGCTCGGCCTCGATGAACACGCGCTTGACGTTGTCGCACTGTTGCTTGATGTCGCGGTCCATCGCCTCGATGGCCTGCTGGACATCCTGACCGGACAACCCACTACGAAACCGTACGCTGATGGTCGCCAGAATATAGTCCGGGCCGACATGCATGGTCAGCACCTCGTTACAACGCAACGTCTGTGGGTGCTCGGCCACGATGCTGCGAATGGTCTTGACCACATCCGGGTTGGCCGACTCGCCCAGCAACAGCCCCTTGGTTTCAATCGCCAGCCAGATGGCGGTTGCCGCCAGAATCAAGCCGATGATGATCGAGGCCAGGCCGTCGAAGAGCGCGATGCCGGTCAGCTGGCCGATCAGCAAGGCCACAAAGGCAACCACCAGCCCCAGCATGGCCGCGCTGTCCTCGAACAACACCAGAAACGTGGCCGGATCCTTGCCGCGGCGTACGGCTTCCAGCACACCCCAGTGCCCGCGCACGCGATTGAATTCCTTGAAGGCCACGGTCCAGGCCGCGCCCTCGAAGATCATGGCCAGGATCAACACCGTGTAGTTCACCCAGGCCGATTCGATCGGGTGCGGATGCATCAGACGATTGACGCCCTCATACAGCGAAATACCCGAGCCGATGGCAAAGATCAGCACGGCCACCATGAAGCTCCAGAAATAGATCTCCTTGCCATAACCGAACGGAAAGCGCTCGTCCGGCGGGCGCTTGGCCCGGCGCAGGCCGTACAGCAGCAGGCCCTGGTTGCCGGTATCCACGGTCGAGTGGATACCCTCGGCCATCATGGCCGCACTGCCGGTGAACGCCGCCGCGGCGAACTTGGTCACCGCGATGAGCAGATTGCCGACAAGCGCGGCGTAGATGACGGTCTTTGATCCACTGGCCATATAGAATCCAAACCCGAAGAAGAAGAAGTTGGAGAGATCAGTCGGTCACTGCCGGACTGTCGTGGCCGATCGACGGATCGGCCTCGTGCTCGGCCTCGATGAAAATACGCTTGACGGTCGGGCAACGCTTCTTGATGCGACGATCCAGCTCGGCAATGGCTTGCTGCAGCTCGGTGCCCGACAGCCCGCCTACAAAGCGCAGGCTGATATTGGCCAGCACATACTCCGGGCCGATATGCATGGTCGGAATCTCGTTGATCCGGGCCACAGCCTGGTGGGCCGAGACTTCCTCGCGAATCTCGTCGACGATGTATTTGTTGGCCGCTTCCCCGATCAGCAGGCCCTTGGTCTCGATGGCCAGCCACACGGATGAAAACGCCAGAATAAGCCCGATACCGATCGAGGCGATGCCGTCGAAGATCTCGATACCGGTGATCTGCACCAGCGCCAGCCCGCCCATGGCCAGCAACAGGCCGGCGATGGCGGCGGTGTCCTCGAACAGGATCAGGAACTTGTTCGGATCCTTGCCCCGACGTACCGTCTCCAGCACGCCCCAGCTGCCCTTCACGCGCCGGAACTCCTTGGCCGCGATCGCCCAGCTGGTGCCTTCGAACAGGATGGCCAGCCCCAACACGATGTAGTTGACCAGCGGATGATCGATCGGATGCGGGTGCAGAATCTTCTGCACCCCTTCAAAGATCGAAATGCCGGCCCCGGCGGTGAACAACAGCACGGCGACCATGAAGCTCCAGAAATAGATCTCCTTGCCGTAGCCGAACGGAAACTTCTCGTCCGGCGGCTTCTGGGCACGCTTCATGCCCAGAAGCAACAGGCCCTGGTTACCGGTGTCGATCACCGAGTGAATGCCTTCAGCAAGCATGGCGGTCGAGCCGGTGAAGATCGAGGCCACGAACTTGGAGACCGCGATCAGCCCGTTGCCGGTCAGCGCAGCCAGGATGACGAATTTGGAATTGGAGTCGGACATGACGATCGTCGACGTATGAAACGCGCTCGAGCTTACAACAGCCCGGCGCCTCGCAAACGCGTTGGTGGGTTATTGGCTCTTGAGAAAACGCTGATAGACCGGGTTATCGGTTTCTTCGGCATAGTCGTAGCCAATGGCATCCAGGGCCTGGCGGCACGCCTGGCCCGCGCCGGGCTCGACCTGCAGGCCGAGCAGTACCAGCCCGTGGGCATGGCCATGGTTGCGATAATGAAACAGCGAGATGTTCCAGCGGCTGCCCATGGCCTCGAGAAAACGCAGCAGCGCGCCGGGGCGCTCCGGGAACTCCACCCGGTAGAGCACCTCGCCGCCCACGCCCGGCGCGCGCCCGCCCACCATGTGACGAACATGCAGCTTGGCCATTTCGTTGCGCGACATATCCAGCACATCGTAG
>PBAO01000002.1:0-60300 GCA_002715985.1 Lysobacterales bacterium
GAGCGCCACACACGGGTTTTGGCCGAAGGCCAACGATACAGGAATGTATGCCGCAGCAATAATGCCCGGGGTTACGCGTCGGCGGGCCACCGAGCGGCTTCGGCCGGGCCGCCGTCGGCCAGACGAAAGAATGTCAGCTCATGCTTGTTGGCCGAAAGATGCGCCAGACGGGCGCCGGGAATCTCGTAAAAGGCCGCGATCAGGTCGGTATCGACCGTGCCCTGACATTTGACCGTCAGAATCACGTTGGCCCGAGGCGCCGCGCGGCACCAGTAGTGCGCCAGTGCCAGCAATCGTTCGGGATAAGCGATGAGATCCGAACACACCCAGTCCACGGGGCCGGTCGTGTCGATATCGATGGCAAACGCGTCGCCGGCCTGTGGATGGACATTGGCCCGGTGTGCGATCGCGGGCGCCAGGGGCGCGCGATCGATGGCCAGCACGTCGGCTCCCAGCTCGGCCAGAACCCAGCTCCACCCCCCGGGCGAGGCCCCCAGATCAAGACATCGTTGGCCGGCGACGGGCCAGTGTCGAGCCAGAGTCAGTGCCTCCCAGAGCTTGAGATAGGCGCGATTGGGCGGGCCATGGCGATCCTCGACGAAGACCGGCTGCCCGTCGGCGAACGGGCGGCTGCAGCGCGGCGATACGATCATCCGGTCGCGGGCCACGAGTGACCAGGCACCCAACGGTGCGGCCGGTGGCATGCTCGGAAAGGCCAGCGGGCGAAAACGGATGGTCGGCAGCTTGGCGGCGATGAGCTCGGCGCGCCGGAAATGCGCCAGATGATGCCCGTGCCAGTTGCGCTGGATGGCCTTGAGCGTTCGGGCCGCTTCGTTGATCGAGGCCAGGCTGTACTCGGCCGGGGCCAGCCAGCTGTTGCTCGCCCAGGCGGCAACGCCCGGCCGGCCCGCACTCATGACGAGATCGCCCTCGATGGCCACGACGCGGCTGCCGCGATGCGCCAGTTCATCGACCAGCGCGGCCTGATGCGCCGCTTCGACCACGTGAACCGTGTCGTAGTCGATCGGCAGCGGGGCGGGTGGCTCGGGTGACGTCTCGTGCTTCATGTAAAGAACAATAGCCGGATTGCCGGAGCCACCAGAATCAGCGCCAGTATGCGGGCGAAGCTCTTCTGATCGATCTTGTAGTGCAGCCGGTGCCCGGCATAGGCGCCGAGCACGACAGCCGGTAGACAGGCCGCGGCCAGCCAGCCGGCCGCGCCGCCGAGCAGGCCAAGCTGAGCATAGGTGATCACCTGCACGGTCGATGCCACCAGAAACGCCATCGTGAGCACGGCCCGGGCACGTTTCTTGGGATACCGCAGGCTGACATAGATCAGCAGCGGTACGGGGGAGACGCCCACCGCCCCGGCGATCGTCCCGGCGAAGATCGAACAGACGCCAAGCCCTGTACCGTCGGCCACGGTGAGCTTCGGGTCGACGACCGGCGTGGGCGTATTGAACAGATTGAGTGCGACATAGCACAGGATCACGAAGCCCAGGCCCCGCTGGAGCAGATCCACCGGCAGGACCGTAAGCAGCTGGGCCCCCACGATCATGCCGATCGACATGCCGGCTGCGGCGATCGGGCCACGGCGCCAGTCGAACTCGCGCCCGGCCAGTCCGGTCATCACGATGTTGGCGGCCAGCCCCACGACAGCCACCACGGGAATCACGTCCCGAAACGGATAGAACAGGACCAGAAAACTGGCCGTGAGCGTACCGCTGCCGAAGCCGGTCAGGCCTTGTGACGTGGCGCCGATCAGCGCGGCGATGTTATAGATCAGAATCTGCACGGGCCGGGCCGGTCACGAAAACGGCCGCATATGGTAGCCGACTCGTCAGGGGCTGTTGTCGTTTCGGGCCGGCGCCGCGTTGGCGCTCGTGGATAATTCATGGAGCGCCCGGCACGGACTCGTACGAAACGCCAACAGCCCCTAGACTGGCGCCACGGTTCCTTGTGGTCTGTGCCTCCGTGCCCGGTAGCTGGCTGACACGTTTCATCGCTTTCGATCGCTTTGCCGATACCATTCGTGTGCTGGTGGCGTTGTCCGCGGTGATGCTCTATACCGCGCTCACGGGCCACGACGACCAGCTCATTCCCTTGATGCTGGGCGTCATCGCCTCCGGTATCGCCGAAACCGATGATTCGTGGCGCCGCCGTGCCCGGGCGCTGTTGCTCACGCTGACGTGTTTTTCCCTGGCTGCGCTGTTGGTGGAGCTGCTGGTCACGCGTCACGCGTTGTTCGCGCTGGCCCTGGGCGTGGGCAGCTTTGCGCTGGTCATGCTGGGCGCGGCCAGCGTGCGGTTCGCCACGATCGGGCGGGCCACGCTGCTGCTGGCCATCTATACGATGATCGGCGTGTCCCAGCACACCGGCCCGCCGCGTGCGTTCTGGGTCGAGCCGGCACTTCTGGTGATCGGGGCTGCCGGTTACGGGGTGCTGGCCCTGGGCTGGCAGGCCGTGTTCGTGCATCGGCCGGTGCGCCAGTCGCTGGCCCGCCTGTACGACGCGCTGGCCGCGTATCTGGCGGCCAAGGCCCGGCTCTTCGAGCCGTCGGGCGACGTGGAAGTGGCCGCGCGACGGGCCGATCTGGCCCACGACAACGCGCGCGTCGTGGCCGCTCTCAACGATACGCGACTCGCGCTGATCGACCGGCTCTCCGGTCGGCGCTCGCGCTCGGCCATGCAGGACAACCTGCAGTTCTATCTCGCCGCCCAGGATATCCACGAGCGGGCCAGTTCGGCGCACTATCCGTACCAACGCCTGCGCGAAGCGTTCTTTCACAGTGATGTGATGTTCCGTTGCCAACGTCTGCTGGAGGCCATCGGCCGCGGCCTGTCGGCACGAGCCCGCACCCTGCGCTACGACACCGCCCCGGCCGCCGACTCGCGTATGCAACAGCGCAGCGACGAGCTCCGGGCGGCGTTGGCATATCGTGATGCCAACGGCCCGACGGGCGAGGCCGATGCGCGCGCGGCGGTGGCCGATATCGCGGTCAACCTCGATGCCCTGATCGACCGCGTCGCCGACGACGGCAGGGCGCGCCAGGAGACCCATACGGCGGAGCTGGCCGACCCGCAGCCGGATTCGATGGCCGAAGCCGGCCGGCGCATCATGGCCGCGATGACGCCGGCCTCGGCCCGATTTCGTCACGCGCTGCGGCTGTCGATCGCGCTTCTGACCGGGTACGGGCTGCTGCTGGCGATCCATCCGGCCCAGGGCTACTGGATCCTGCTGACGACGCTGCTGGTCTGCCAGCCCGATTACGCTGCCACCCGCCAGCGTCTGGGCCAGCGTATCGGCGGCACGCTCGCCGGGCTGGTCATCGGCTGGGTGCTGCTCCAGCTGTTCGCGATGCAGGCGATCCAGTTCGGGCTGATCGTGATCGCGGGCACGATCTTCTTTGCCACCCGCTTTCGACGCTATTTCGTGGCGGCGGCGGCCATCAGCGTGCTGGTCCTGCTGGCATTCGAGCAGGTCGGCAGCGGCTATGACCTGATCGTGCCACGCCTGGTCGATACGCTGATCGGCGGGGGGCTGGCGGCACTGGTGATGTTCTTTGTCTGGCCGGACTGGCGCGAGCGCGAGCTGCATCATCGACTGGCCGATGCCCTGACGGCACATGCGGCCTATCTGCGCGCGCTGTTCGCCCAGTATCGCGACGCCGGTCGGGCCGATGATCTGGCCTATCGCGTGGCCCGGCGGGCTGCCCACAACGCAGATGCGGCACTGGCCGGCCATGTGGCCACGGCGCTGGCTGATCCGCACGGCGACCGCGCCGACAACCGTGAAGCGCTGGAGGTGCTGGCTGCCTCGCAGGCCGTGATCGGGCATCTATCGGCACTCGGGGCGCATCGGGTGCGGCTGGCTGAACGCCAGGCGGCGCGAACGACGCTGGCCACCAGCGTGGCGCATATCGCCGATGCCTGGGAGCACCTGGGCCATGCCCTCATCCGCGGCGATACCATAAGCGGCAACACGCGCGAGGCCGCGTTGTGCTACGACGCCCTGGCCGAGCTGAGCGACGATATCGATCCGGCCACGCGACGGGCCGCCCATCTACTCCAGCTGTTGTTCGATGAGCTGGCCGTGTTGCGGGCGATCGCGACCCGGCTCATCGCCTGACGACAGGCGTGAGGCTATCGCTGGGTATTGCGCGCCTTGATCTGACCCTTGTCCTGAATCTCGTCGCGCAGCAGATGGATGAAGGCCGTCCCCATGCCGCCGGCTCGACACCAGTCCGCCAGCCGATGGCCCACCAGCTCGCGGTAGTAGGTCACCACGCCGCCGGCAAAGAACAACAGACTGCCGGTCACGAACTGGGCCGCCGCAAATCGGGTGATGAGGGTATCGGCCGGGTCGGCCAGATGCCACAGATACGGAATGGAGGCCACGGTGAACAGCGCCGAGCCGATCAGGTACAACGCCACGGTCACATTGAACAGCTGCATGTAGAGCAATGAGGGCGCTTCGACGACCTGCAACACGTTGACCAGCCCGCCGACGATGAACGCGATCGAGCCGGCAATGAAACAGACCGCGCCGAGGCTGATCCATTCCAGGCTGGGCAGAAAGCACAACGAGCCGACGACAAAGGCCAGTGTGCCCAGTACATAACTCCAGGCTGCGATACGCTCGATGGTATCGGCGCCGGTATGCGTGGGATGAGCGCGCCAGTATTGATGAACTTCCAGAAGATCGTGGCCGGTGACCAGCAGATAGAGTAACGAGCCGGCGAAGAACAGCCAGTCGCCGACCACGATATAGGCCGCCAGGCTCGGGAGGAAAAAGATACTGCCGACTACGAAGCACAACCCGCCCAGCTTGTAGCTGTAAGCGTTGATCGTCTGCCAGACGTGATTGCTCGTGTCGCGGGTGTCGGTGGATCCCGGACGGGACAGACGGGGTCGATGCGTGACGAGATGAGGCATGCCGAGGATCTTGTCGCAAAAGCTGGCTTATACGATAACGAAAAGCCGGCTGACAAGATGGATGGCGCTCCCTACGAGACTCGAACTCGTGTTTTCGCCGTGAGAGGGCGACGTCCTGGACCGCTAGACGAAGGGAGCTGCGGCAAGCGCGCAATGATAAGGCCAAGCGGGCCCGGGCTCAATAGAAGATTCCGTCCAGGCCGTCGGTGGCCAGGCGAAAGACGATCACGCCGCCATAGACCAGACCGATGGCCACCAGAATGAGGGTGACGGTCCTGGGGCCTTGTCGTGCGGGTTCCGGCTCGCCGCGCAATCGACGACGCAAACGCTGATAGCGGGCGCGCAGGCCGAGGACGATCAGGCTCAGCAGGCCGCCCCAGAACAGCATTTTCAGCATGGATCAGAACCCGAACGACGGGTTCATCAGGCGCTGGACGAACACGCCGGCCAGTCGCGGCTCCATGAGCAGTGCAAAGACCACGCCAAAGCCCGCGCCCCACAGATGCGCGCTGTGGTTGATGTGGTCATGCCCGAGGCGCCCGGCGTACAGGCCATAGGCCAGAAAGGCCGCAGCATAGAGAATCGCCGGCACGGGAATGAAAAAGACATAGATCGTGGTCCAGGGCGCCATCAGGATGAAAGCGAACAGCACCGCCGATACGGCCCCCGACGCGCCCAGGCTGCGATAGCGCGTGTCGTTCCAGTGCCGGAGGGCGCTGGGTACGGCCGAAACCACGGCCGCGCCCAGATAGAACAGCACGAACCCCGCCATGCCGATATAGCGTTCGACAAACGGCTCGACCGCGCGCCCGAAGAAGAACAGCGTGATCATGTTGAAGGCCAGATGTGCACCGTCGGCGTGCACAAAGGCATGGGTGACCAGCCGGTCGTACTGGCCACGTGCCACGCCCGGCGGCCACAGCAGCAGGCGCTCGGTCAACGACTGGTTGGAAAAGCAGGTGATCGAGACCGCACAGGTCACGGCGATCAGAATGACGGTGATCAACATCGAGTTTCATGCCGTAGGGTAGGGGGCTGCCGACGTGCGGCCGGGCCGCGCGGCGCGGCGATCAGTCCAGGTGGTCGATCGTCAGCGCGGCGTGATCGAAGGCCAGATGCCCGGCAATGGCGGCCACGGCCGCAACGGGCTGGGCATAACACCAGGCCGCATCGTCGAGCTGCTCGCCGTCGATATGCACGTGATAATACGTGGCGTCGCCCTTGTACGGGCAGTGGGTCATGGTCTCAGAGACCACCAGCACATCGGTGGCCACAGCATCCATCGGGATATACAGCCGCTCGGGATAGCCGGTTTCGGTCAGCACCCGCGCGGCCGTGGTTCTGGCGATCCGGTGCTTGCCCCAGAATACCTGCGCCGTGCCGGCGGCGTCGTGTATCGCGATACGGTCAGTGTCGGACATGGCGTTTGTCTGGCCAGACAGTCGTCGAACGATACCGGCCAGCCTAACCGGATTGCTCGTGGTCGTCGCCTGTTGTGCGCCGACGACGGTCCGGCGCACCATCGCGGTATCCATTGGTTTTCATCGCGAGCACACATCTTGGATTTCTTCTATAACGACGCCGATACCGTGGTCGACGATACGCTGGCCGGCCTGGCGCGTATCGCACCGATCGCCCTGACCGCGCGCGACGCGGCGTTTCGTATCGCGATCGATCGTGAGCGCGATGACCAACGTGTGGCCGTCATCTCCGGTGGTGGGGCCGGCCACGAGCCGGCCCATGCCGGCTTCGTCGGCCGGGGCATGCTCACCGCGGCCGTCTCCGGTGATCTGTTCACCTCGCCGAGCGTGGAAGCCGTGCTGGCGGCCATCCGGGCCGTGACCGGGCCGGCCGGCGCTCTGCTCATCATCAAGAACTACACCGGCGACCGACTCAACTTCGGCCTGGCCGCCGAGCGCGCTCGTGGCGAAGGATATGCGGTAGAGACCGCGATCGTGGCCGACGATATCTCGCTGCCGGACACGGTGGCGGCCCGGGGGTTGGCCGGTACCGTGCTGGTGCACAAGATCGCCGGCCACGCGGCGGCCCACGGGGCCGACCTGGCCGAGGTGCATCGCCAGGCCGAGACTGCGGCCGCTTCGATGGCCTCGATCGGCCTGGCGTTGTCCAGCGCGACCCTGCCGGGCGCCACGCGTGAGACCCGCCCGCCCGAGCTGGGCCTGGGGATCCACAATGAGCCCGGTGTACGCGAAGTGGCCCCGGTCGATGCCCGTGAGGCCGTGGCCCTGGCCCTGGCGCCACTGCTCGACAAGGCGCGCGATGCCGGTCTGCTGGATCAGCCCTGCGCCGTGCTGGTCAACAATATGGGGGGCTGCTCGCCCCAGGAGATGCACGTATTGCTCAACGAGGTCATCGCCCAGGCCCCGGACGGGCTGATCGAGACTGCTGTCGTGCCCGCGTCCTTGATGAGCTCGATGAACATGCACGGCTTCTCGATCACGCTGCTGGCACTGGATGAGACCCGACGCGCGGCCCTGGCCGCGCCCGTCGCTGCAATCGGCTGGCCGGGCGCGTGCGATGTGCAGGCCATCGAAACCGCCACGCTGAATCAGCCGGACGACTCAGGGCGGGGGCCCGGCGCGCAGGATGCGTCGATGGCTGCACTCATGGCAGCCGTCTGCCAGGCCGTGGTTGCCGAAAGGAAACGCCTGGATGATCTGGATGCCGCGGCCGGCGACGGGGATACCGGCACGGCGTTTGCCCGCGGCGCAAACGCCGTGGCGCACGCCGTGGAGGCACAGCGGCTGTCGACCGGTGAGCCGGCGCGTATGGCGCGAGAGATCGGCGATATTCTGGCGCGCGACATGGGCGGCTCGTCCGGCGTGTTGCTTTCGATACTGGCAATGGCCACCGGTAACGCCCTGGCCGAGGGCCGCGATCTGGCGACGGCGCTTTCTGCCGGCGTGGCGCGTATGCAGCACCACGGCGGGGCCGCCCGCGGCGATCGTACGCTGCTGGATGCACTCTGCCCCGCGCTCGATGCATTGGCCGAGAGCGGCCTGTCGAGAAAGGGCTGGCAGCAGGCCGCCCAGGCCGCGCGCGACGGCGCCGAGGCAACCGCCGAGATGCGTCAGGCCGGTGCCGGGCGGGCGGCCTATGTCCGCGCCGATGCCCTGGCCGGGCATGTCGATCCCGGGGCACAAGCCATGGTGACGATCGTTGCCGCCGTCGCGCACGGGCTCGGCCCGCAATGAGTTCGGGCAGGTGCTCTAAACTGCCGGTTTCCAGACGAGCAGGCCCATGATGAACGCGCCTCGAGCAACCCGGTTCCGGCTGTGCCTGTTGGCCACCGGCGGCACGATCGAAAAGACCTACGACGCCCACGAAGGCCGGCTGGTACTGGGCCAGCCGGTCATCGAAGCGCTTGTCGCCGGGCTGACACACCCGGATATCGCGATCGATATTCAGCGCCTGATGGCCGTGGATTCGCTGGATATGGAGGCCGCCGAGCGGGCCGCGGTCGTGGCCCGTATTCAGGCGATCGGGCATGCCGGTACGGCCGATGCCATCATCGTCACCCACGGCACGGATACCCTGGCCACCACGGCACGGGCGATTGCCGAGCGGATTGCCCGCCCGACGAGCCCGATCATCCTTACCGGGGCCATGCGGCCGTATCGTGTGGCCGACAGTGATGCCGCCCAGAACCTGGCCCAAGCGATCATGGCGGCCCGGCTGGTGGCGCCGGGCGTCTACGGCGTGTTGCACGGCCGCCTGATCGTCGCCGAGCGGCTCGAAAAAGACTATGAGCGGCTGACGTTCGTCGAGCGCGATAACGTCGATCGATCCTGAATCTGTCGGGGCGTGCGATCCGCACGGACGTGGCGCCGGCGGGTATCCGAAGGGCTAGTCGGGGGCGATCACCGCCTGGCCAAGTGCTGCCCCGCGGCGGCGCTCGATCGTCAGGCTTGCCAGGGGCACCACACGGTCATCGGCATCCAGGCCCCAGAAGCCCATCAACCAGTCGTCGCTGGTGCGCCAGCCCAGTCGGCCGTGGCCGATCCGGCCCAGCACCCAGTTGCCGCGAGCGGCGATCGGAAAGAACACCGCGGCCTCGCCGAAGTGATCGAACGGCCCGAGCGTGTTGTCGGCGGTGGTCAAAGGGGCGGCGGCCAGCCCCTCGCCTGCGGCATCGGCCAATACCGCGCGGCGTGCCGTTTCAATACGTGCGTTGTTGCGCGGCGACAGGGCCGAGCGGCTGAAGCCCGGTACGGGCCGGCGATCGAAGGCCTCGGCCACCGGCAAGGCCAGACGTTGCCAGAAGTAGGCGTTGCTGTCGTCACGATGGCGAATGGCGGTGGCCTTCAGAGTATGGTCATAGCGTGCGACCACGGTCGGGCCGGCCTGCCAGGCGCTGGCGTCGTGCATCGTGTAGAGATGGATCGCGATCTCGTTGGCGTTTCTTGTCTCGATCAGTGTCAGCGTTGGCGTGCCGGCGATCGAGAACAGCTCGATCGGTTGCCCACAGGCATTCCGGCGTGCCGATTCGGTGGCCAGCGGGTTGACCACGGGCACCCAGTGACCCGTGGCATCGCGCCTGAAGGCGGCGGTGACCGGGCAGTGCGCGCTGCCCTGGCTTTGCAGCAGAAGACCGATGCCCGTCTCTTCCAGCCAGCTCAGGCGCACGGGGCCCGGCTCGAATGTGTCGATCAGGGCCTGGCGGGTGGCAGAGGTCGTGTCGATAGCCAGCGTGTCCAGTGCGGCGCCCGCGCTGTCATACCGGTGTGTCTCGGCCGGCCGTATCGCATCGCCTGTCGCCAGCCGCTCGACGATATCCTCGCCAGGGGCCAAGCGTGCCAGCGCGCCGGCGATACGCGCCGCCGGGCCTTGCGACGTGTCGGCCAGCGCCTCGAGATAGGCCAGCCGATGGCGATAGCGCGGCCGCAGCCGTGGCGTCAGCGCCTCGTGGTCGGCCTGGATCGTCTGCCAGGCAATCGACAGGGTTTGCGACTGCCAGTTGGCCTGGTCACGCATCAGTGCGTCGGTGGTGGTGGGCCCGGCATCGGCCGCCGCGGCGATCTGTTGATCGAGGGCCGTATCGAGCCGCACAAGCCGGGGGTGCTGGCAGAGGGTGTGTTCGACCGGGCGGCTGTGTGCATCGGCCTCACAGTTCAGAGCGGCCAGTGACGGGCCGCTCACGCCCAGGCACAGCAGGGCGGCCGTGGCCAGTCGGGTGAAAGTCAGAGATGGCATCAGGGGAGACGGATCAGGGCGACCCGGCCAGTCTGGCCAGTGGCCGAGCAGGTGTCCATCGGGCGCTGATGTGATCGGGCCTCGGCTTGAGCCTCCGGCACTCAATCGGGATCGGCCGCGGCGTGGCGCAAACGATACAGCGTGGTCGAGCCGCTGACTTCGTTCCCTACAGCCAGCAGCGGCTGATCGTCGATGGGAGAGTCCTCGGCGTCGATGAACACAATGGATTCCGGGCCCAGATCGCCAGCCTGGCCGCTCTCGGGCGCCACGCTCAGATCGCGATTGTTGATATAAGCCACGAACACCGGCGTATCCACATCAGAGAGGTCGTAGACCATGAACCCTGACATGCGCTCCAGCCCGATGAAGGCATAGCGCCGGCCCTCGACCACGCCGGTGGCCAGGGCCTCGGGCTCGGGGCCCTTGTTATCGGAGCGATCATCACCGTCGTTGCCGGTGTTATCGGCATTGAAGCCGTCGCCGTAGCGCTGGCCGGTGATCCGTTCGAAATCATCGGCCGAGTCGAAGACCAGACCGGCATCGGCCGCACGCCGAATCGAGAACGATCGGGCGCCAAAGGCATGCAGCGACTCGTAGTCGCCGTCACGGTCGGCATCACCGAGTGTCGTCGTGATCTTCAGATCGCCCAGGGCGCTGTCTTCCTGCAGAGCCTCGGCGTTGGGAAAGACCTGTGGGTCGAGGGTTACGTCCTTGACGTCGGCCTCTTCGGAAAACCCGTCGTAGTCGCGGGCATCGCCTTCGTTGGCGGTGAGTAGATAACGGGTATCGCCGTCGGTGAAAACCGCGATGGTATCGGGCTGGTAGAGCCCGGAAACCGGCACGCCCCGGATATCGAGGCCGTCGCTGTTGGACGGATCGATACCCTGGCCGGCCTGGCTGAAGTCTTTTTCGCCCAACGCATGAATCGCGCTCACGCGGGCGGTCTCGATATCGACGGTGGCTATGGCGTTGTTTTCCTGCAGCGAGACATAGGCTGTTCTGGCGTCGTCGGCCACGGCGATGTATTCCGGTTCCAAATCCTGGGCCACACGGGCCCGCGGCCCGAACAGACGCCCGCCGCGCTCACGCAGGGCGTCAGCCTGATCGTCGTAGGCACGGAAATCGGCGGTCTGCACATCGGGCATCTGAAAACCACTCGAGACATCGATCACGCTGACCGAGCCCTCGGGATCGGTGGCGTAATCGCCGGACGGTTCGCCCTCGTTGGCGACGAGCACGCGCTGTCCGTCGGGGGTGAAGGTCACCATATCCGGCAGGGCGCCGACGGTGGCCTGGCCGAGCTTGGTGAAGTCGCTGGCGTTATAGAACACCACCTTGCCCGGATCGGTCGTCGTCTCCGCCTCGATGGCCACCGCCACTGTCGTGCCCGAAACCGCCACGCTGTTGGCCGATGCGCCCTCGGCGCTGGCATCGATCTGGCCGATACGGGCTATGGCATCCGGGTCGGCGATGTCCAGCACGTCGACGGTGCGAGCGCTGGAGTTGACCACATACAGGCGCATCAAGCGCGGGTCATAGGCCACGATCTCGGCCGCCCCTTGATCGAATGCAAACGGCGAGACCTGATAACGCCCGGCCTGGGTGATCCTGAGCTCGTTGTCCGGCGTGGCAGGTGCTTCGGTGTTGTCGCTCACGGCCTCGACGGCAGCGTTCTTGTCGTCGCTGCAGCCGGAAGCCACGAGAACGCCTGCCAATAACAGCCCGGTCCAAAATAATCGGTTCGTCGCCACCCTGATCCCTCTGCCTGTTGATCGATTGCCGGCGCGGTCATCGCGCGCAAGGCCTGGCGGAAAGCCTATCGGCTGAGTGTGTCGATTACATGAATCACGTCGGGGGGGCGGTCTTTGACGAAAGTCGGTCTATTCAATGCGCGTGAAAAGAAATATTTTCAATCCAGAGCTTATCGGCTCGATGTGCCGGAACGGGGTGTCGAGCATTGTCTTCTCGGGATGCATCTGGAGGATCGCATGCAATTCAAACGGAAATTTCTTGGCGCGGCGCTGGTCGGTGCGGCCACGCTGATCGGCGCGGCACTGCAGCCGGCGGCCGCCCAGGTCGAATCCCGGACGTTCTGCGTCTATGACCCGATTGGTGCCAACGGCTTCATCTATCAGGCGTTTCAGGATTACCTGGTTCAGGCGCGTGCCTGGGGTTATGACCTCGAGCCTCGGGCTTATACCGACGAGGCCGTGGCGGCGTCTGACTTCAAGGCCGGCAAGTGCGACATGGTCTCCATGACCGGTGTGCGTGCCATCCACTATGTCAAGTTCGCCGGCAGCCTGGATATGGCCGGTGGCCTGCAGACCTATGACCAGGAGCGCACCGCGATCCAGGTCATGTCCAGCCCCAAGGCCGCCGAGTACATGAAATCCGACGGCTATGAAGTCGTGGGTATCGTGCCGCTGGGCAAAGCGTTTCTGTTCTCGCGCGACAAGCAGCTGCTCGACAGCATCGACAATATCGCGGGCAAGA
Organism: Lysobacterales bacterium; assembly: GCA_002715985.1. Classification (GTDB taxonomy): domain Bacteria; phylum Pseudomonadota; class Gammaproteobacteria; order Nevskiales; family Salinisphaeraceae; genus Salinisphaera. The sequence goes on from PBAO01000002.1 coordinate 12,642, forward strand.
AAGTCGCCGTGCTGTCGTATGACAAACAGGCCTCGACGCTGGCCAACGTCGCCGGTGCCTCGCCGGTTGGTGCATCGATCGCTTCGTTCGGGCCGATGTTCAATAACGGCAGCGTGGACCTGGCCTATGCGCCGGCCTTTGCCTACAACGCACTCGAACTCTACAAGGGGCTGGGCGAAGACGGCGGCATCGCGGATTTCGTGCTCGGCATGCTTTCCGGGCAGATTCTGATCCACGCGGATCGTTTTCCCGAGGGGTTCGGCCAGAAGTCGCGCAGCTGGGTGTTCAACAACATGTTCGACTCCACGCTACGGCGCGTGACGGGCGCAGAAGATCAGATTCCCGATAAATACTGGGTGCACATCAACGACCAGCGAGACAAGAAATACCGCGAGCTGTTTCGTAACGTCCGCGAAAAGCTCTGGGCACAGAACTGGTACAGCCATCGCACACAGCATCTGCTGAAAAAGATTCGCTGTGACTCGCAGCCCGGGCTGGCCGAGTGCAGTCTGGATTCCGAAGGCGGGGCGGTGAACTAGAACGTCGTGGTCAGTCTTCTTGCAATGCACGCAACAAGCCATCGATCGCTGCGATCGATGGCTTTTGCCGTGGCGCTGGCCGGCCCGGCGCTGCTCGGATGTGTCGGCGCGGCTACCGCGGCACCGATCGAACGGACTCTGTGTCTGTTCGATCCGGTGGGGGCCAACGGTATGGTCGCCCAGCAGTTTCAGGATTATCTGATCTGGGCACGCTCGAAGGGGGTGGATTTCAAACTGACCACGTATACCGATGAGGGCGTCGTGGCCAAGGATTTGCGTGCCCGACGCTGTGATGCCGCCGGGCTGACCGGTATACGAACCAAGCAGTTCGTCGATTTCGCCGGCAGCCTCGATATGGTGGGCGGCCTGCAGACCTACGCCCAGCAACACACCGCAATTCGGGTCATGGCCAGCGACAAGGCCGCCGATCTGATGACCGAAGGGCCATATGCGGTGGCCGGCGTGTTGCCCGGCGGCAAGGTCTATCTGTTTTCACGCGAAAAGCGGTTTCTCGATAGCCTGGAAGCGGCGGCCGGGAAGAAGGTGGCCGTCATCGGCTACGACAAACAGGCCAGTGTCGTGGCCAACGTGGCCGGGGCGTCGCCGGTGCCGGCGAGCATCGCCAGCTTCGGGCCGATGTTCAATAACCACAGCGTGGACATGGCCTATGCGCCGGCCATCGCCTACGAGCCGCTGGAGCTCTACAAGGGGCTTGGCGACGACGGCGGTGTGGCCGATTTCGTGCTCGGTATGCTGTCGTTGCAGATGGTGATTCTGCACGATCGTTTTCCGGACGGGTTTGCGGCGGCCTCCCGACGCTATGCCGTTGATGAGGGCTGGGACCGGGCGATTCGGCTGATTGAAAAAGCCGACGAAACCATTCCTGATCGGTACTGGGTTCATATCGACGGCCAGCGTGAAACCAAGTACCGCCGCATGCTGAGTGATATTCGTGAGCGGCTCTGGGACAACGGTTGGTACAACCATCGCATGCAGCATCTGCTGAAAAAGATCCGGTGCGATACCAATGGCGCGCTCGCTGAATGCAGCACCAACACCGAGGGCGGGGCCGTACGCTGAACCGGTACGAGGCCACGCCCGGCCGGGCGTGGCCTCGAATCAGCCGAGTGGACCGACGGGCCGTGGAAGATCCGCGCGCCGGCATGGGCTGATTTATAAAATCTTCATATAAAAATGAAAACATGGACCGACTGAGGAGATCGAAAAAGAAGAATCGCACCGCGCGACAGGAAACACGGGTGCCAACGGGGGATGCACGTGCACGACGATTGTCCGAAATGCCACAGTCTCGGGACAGCGCCGCTCAAGCGTGGTGTGATACGACGGTTGTTTCGACGCCCGAACATCCGCTATTGCATCGATTGTGGGCATCGCTTCGTGGCTTCGAGTATCTGATTCGTAAAATGACGTGACCGACACGCCTCCTGTTCATCATCACGAGCGCAACCGTGACGGGCGCGATTTTGTCGTCGGCGATATCCATGGGCATCTGCAGCGGCTCGAGGGACTGCTCGTGCACGTGGATTTCGATCGCACGAGAGATCGCCTGTTTGCCGTTGGGGATTTGATCGATCGCGGGCCGGATAGCGCGGCCGCGCTGGAGCTCGTCGATGCGCCCTGGTTCTTCGCGGTGCGCGGCAACCACGAGCAGATGATGCTGGATGCCCGGGCCGACGATGCGCCGGCCGGCGCCGAGGCGCTATGGCTGAGCAATGGCGGGGCCTGGTCGCGCCATCAGGGAACGCGCGAGCTGGCCGTTCATTGCCAGCGTGCTGCGAGTCTGCCGCTGGCGATGACGATCACGATTGAAAGCGGAGTCTGCATCGGCCTGGTGCATGCGGATATCGAGGGCCCCGACTGGGCGGCGTTCGTCGAGCATCTGGACGAAACGTCAATCCAGCACAGCGCGCTCTGGTCGCGCCGTACGTTGTCGAGTCTGGGCCGGCCCGGGGCGCGCCGAAACGCGTCCCGGGCGCGAGTGACCGGCATCGATGTCGTCTTCCACGGGCATACCCCCCTGGCGAGCCCTCGTGCCGTGGCAAACCGACGCTGGCTGGATACCGGCGTGTTCATGGCCGACGGGGCGCTGACGCTCGCCGAACTCCTGCCCGAGGGCCGGCTGTGGTCAAGCCATCAGTCGGACCGGATTATCGAGACAGCGTGGACTGCGGGGTAGAACGAGGCTGGCCGGAAACATTGTGTTCAAGACGCCTGCAGCCCGGGCCGGCGAAGTCGTCGATGCCATCGGCGCGTGCGGTGAGAAACGCCAGCGCGTCATCGGCCTGGGTGAGCGCGGCCAGGATATGCTCGCCGAGTGCCCAGTCATAGGTCAGCGACAGGCCGTACCGACAGTATCGCAAGAGCATCTCGCGGGCCTGATCACGCCCGATGATCGGGTCGATCCGGCCGTGATAATAATAAAGCGGGGCGGCCAGCGGCGCCTCGCCCAGGCGATTGGCCGCCAGCGCTGCCTGCACGGCCGGCGTGTCGCGGGGGGCGTCTTGGGTGGTGTAATCGGCGAATGAGGCAAAGCTCAAGCCCGACAGCAACGGATCGCGTACGCCGGACAACCACTGGCCGAGACAGCTGTGGGCCAGGCGTTGGCGAACGTCTCGTCCACGGTCGTTCAATAATGCATCGAGATCGATCGACGGGTAGGCCTTGGCAAGGCCGAAGAACGCTTGAAAATAGATGCCGGCAAAGGCGTGCCCGTCCAGGTGCTCGGCCACGGCCTCCAGATCGCCCGGCACGCCGCCTGCCGCGATCCCGGTAATCGCCAGTTCGGGCGCATAGTCGGCGGCCATCTGTCCGGCCCAGAGCGTGGCAAAACCGCCCCCGGAATAGCCCCAAAGCCCGATTGGCGCATCCGGGCGGCCCAACAGCGTCTGTGCCCCGCGTAGACCGTCGAGCACGGCATGGCCGGCCTGGCGCCCTGACAGATAGGCCATGTTCGGCCCTTCGTGGTCGGGCAACACAACCGGCCAGCCGTCGGCGAGTGCGGCCGAAACAAAGTGTTGTTCGATCAGCGTGCCGCGAAGAATTTCCTGTGATGGGTTACAGATCGGGTTGAGCGCGTCATAGGCGACCTGATACGACAGTAGACGCCGGCGGGCCGGCGTCGGAAGGAGCAGGGTCGCCACGTCGGCCACCGGGGCCCCGTGGGTATTCCGGCTGCGATAGACGAATTGCCAGGCCCGGGCGGAAACATGCCCGAAAAGATAAGCACGCGGGCTAACCGGGCGATAACGGACGATCGTGCCGGGCTCCAGCTCGGCCAGGCGAGCCTCGGCTGGCTGGCGATAGAACGGATCGTTGGCTGGCATCTCGATGGTCTTGCCCGGCGACGGCCAGGCTACGGGCGCCCAGCTTGTCTCGTGCGTTTCGGCCTGAGCCAGGCCCGGGGGTGTCGCGACGATGTCACCGGCCCGGCCGAGGGCACAGCCGCTCAGCAGGCTGGCCAGAACCGCGGCGACCCCGCCGATGAACACTAGCCGGCAGAGATCCATCGGTTCCGTCCAGCACCCAGCCCGGCGAGCATCGCGGCCACGCCGATTACTGCGAGCAATACACCACAGGCCGCCCAACTGCCACGCCAGTCGTGGATCACGCCGATGGCCAGTGGGCCCATCGCAGCCATGACATAGCCCGCACCCTGGGCCATACCGGACAATTCGGCCGCCGAGTCGGCGTCGGGCGCGCGCAGGGCAAGCAGCGTCAACGCCATGGAAAAACTGCCGCCCTGGCCGAGGCCCAGCACCACCGCCACCGGCCAGATCCAGCCCAGCGGCGCATACAGACAGCCCGCCAGCCCGGTCAGCGTCACCGCCAGCACGGCCACCAGCACGCCGCGCTGATCGGTCAGTCGCGTGGCGACCCACGGCACCACGAGCGCACTGGCCACCTGCACGAGAATCGAAGTCGATAACACCAGCCCCGCGGCCACCGGTTGCATGCCGCGATCGACCAGAATGGTGGGCAGCCAGCCGAACACGATATAGGCCAGCGACGACTGCAGGCCCATGAATGCCGTGACCTGCCACGCCAGTGGCTCGCACAGCAGTCGTTGGCCCGAGCGCCGTGGACGTGTTTTCTGTGGCCGGGGGGCCAGCTGGGACCACCACAGCCCGCCGGCCACCACCGCCGGCACCAGCCAGAAGGCCAGCGCGGCCTGCCAATCGTGATCGAAGACGAGCCGTAGGGGCTCGGTCGCGCCCGCTGCCAGTGCCGCGCCGAGATTGAGCAACATGGTGTAAAGACCGGTCATCAGACCGATCTGATCGGGAAAATCGCGTTTGACCAGGCCGGGCAGCAGGACGCCCATGATGCCGATCGCCCCGCCGGCGATCGCGGTGCCGATGAACAGTCCGGCCACGCCAATGAACGGCCGCACGGCCAGGGCAGCGCCCAGCACGGCCAGCACGATCAGTACGGCTCGCTCGGCGCCCAGGCGATGCGCCAGGCGCGGGGCCGCCGGTGCCGCCAGTCCCAGGCACAGCACGGGCAGGGTGGTCAGCACGCTCTGACCGATCGAGCCCAGACCCATTGCATCGCCGATGGCCCCGAGCACCGGCGCCACGCTGGTCAGCGCCGGTCGCAGATTGAGTGCGACCAGCAGCAACCCGGCTAGTGTCAGCCAGGGGGCTGTTTTATGAGCAGGTGCAACAGACGAGCTGGACATGGCCGATGATCCAAAGCAGACCGTCGAGATTCGACGGTCGTTGTATAGCGCCGGTATTCTGCGCACGCGGCCCGGTTTTTACCAGTCGGGTGCCGGGCCTGTGGCCGTTTCTTACGAGTCCGTGCCAAGTGCTGTCTTGAGGCAGGACGAGACGTAACACGCACCACGCCCTCATTCTGCGCTCGTGTGCTGGAACGCTGGATTGCCACGTGTTGTCGATTACAGGGCGCTTGTCCGAAGGGCTGGGCCCACAGTTTGGGCCTGCGGCGTTCGCATCTTGATCGTGGCACATCAAGACCGGTGGCTCGCGCCTTGCCCGGCCACGTCTGGGGCACCGACGCGGCGCTCGTACCGAACGGCAACAGCCCGCGCCACGTTATATTGGCGCCATGAATATCCGGGATGTCGATCTGAATCTGCTGGTCATGCTCGATGCCCTGCTGCGCGAGCAGAGCGTGACCCGTGCCGCACGCGCGATGGATATCACCCAGCCGGCCATGAGCAATGCGCTCAAGCGGCTGCGCAAACTGCTGGGGGATCCGGTGCTCGTACGCACGGCCAGCGGCATGCAGCCCACGGCCCGAGCAGCCCAGCTGCATCGGCCCGTGCGCAACGTGCTGGCCGAGATGGAAGCCCTGATCGCGCCCAATCGTGCCTTCGAGCCGGAGACGGCCGAGCGTTTGTTCACGATTTTGATCACCGATTACGCCGCCTCGATTCTGATGCCGCACATCGTGGATGTGCTCGAGGACGAGGCGCCCAATATCGCGCTCAACATCCTGTCGGCCGGATCGGACGCCATCGACCAGATCGAGCGCGGCGAAGCGGATTTTCTGGTCAACGAATTCGGGCGGCTGCCGGCCAATTTCCACCAGCAGCGGTTATGGACCGATCGTCTGGCCTGCCTGATCCGTGCCGATCATCCGGTACTGGCCGCGGCCGGCGGCACGCTCACGCTGGACGCGTTTCTATCGCAGCGCCATGTGCTGATCACCCAGACCGGCGTGGGCCTGTCACGCATCGACGAAGCCCTGGCCGACCGCGGCCTGTCGCGGACCATCAGTGTGCTTACGCGTCACTATCAGTTGCCACGCGAACTGATTGCCCATTCCGACATGATCGTGGCCCTGCCGGCACGTATTGCCCGTTATCAGGCCCGTCATCTGGGCCTGGTCGTCCAGCCGCCGCCGATCGATCTGCCTGGCTTCGAGATCGGCATGGCCTGGGGCGCGCTCGATCATCACGACATGGCTCATCGCTGGCTGCGCGAGCGCATCATCGCCATCGCGCGCGAGCGGATCGTCTGATCGTGTGGGCTCACGGCCACCGGCGTGGCCGCAGCCGGGCAGCGAGCCCGAAGCCGTCGGCCGCGAATGAACGCCAACGAGCGCGAATCAGGTAAAGACAATCCGCCGATGCACGTCGATGCCGGAGCGAATGATCCAACAAGGGGGGCGGCCTCGATGCGATGCCCGGTCTCGAGCCCTGCTTCGTATCCGCCCATTCCTGTCGTCATCCGTGCCGATCGGCGTTCGTGCACGGATAACCGCCGGGTCTTCGTGCGCATGCCGTGTCGGCTCGACACCACAAAAAAGCCCCCATCACCAGGGCGATGGGGGCCTGGGCCTCAGGCCCGGCGATCAGCTCTTGTCAGTTGACGACTCGTCGTCCTTGATGTGATAGCCGGACTGCATGTTGGCCGCGTCGGCATCCTCCAGATCGTCTTCTTCCCAGACGTCATTGAGAATATCGCGAGCCTCGAAGGCATCGGCGCCGACGGGCATTTCCTTGTACTGCTCGTGCAGTTCCAGAAGCATGCGGCGTCGGTCGTCGCGCAGTTCCGTGGTCAGCACATAGACCATCAGATAGAGAATGACCATGAACGGCAGCGCGGACAGCAGCGAGCCGGTCTGCAGGCCTTTCAGTCCGCCCGCGGCAATCAGCGTCAGGCAGATGGCGGCCATCAACAGGCCCCAGGTCAAACGCTTGTAAAGCGGCGGGTCGAGCGAGCCGTTGTCGGTCATCTGGGCCACGATATACGAGGCCGAATCGGCCGATGTGACCAGAAAGATGAAGATCAGGCCCATCGCCAGAACCGACAGCACGTTGGTGAACGGCATCATCTCGAAGAACGTGAACAGCGCCTGCGTGATGTTGGTATCCACCGCGCTGGCCAGTTGCCCCGAGGCATCACCGAACAGTTCCATATGCAGGGCCGCGCCGCCGAACACGCCGATGAACAGGCAGGCCAGGATCGAGGGCACGATCAGCACGCCAACAACATATTCACGAATGGTGCGGCCCTTGGAAACACGAGCCACGAACGTGCCCACAAAGGGCGACCAGGCGATCACCCACGCCCAGTAAAAGACCGTCCAGGAGCTGATCCAGTCTTCGCCGGTCTCGCGGAACGGGTTCATCCGCAGACTCATGCCGATGAAGTGCTGTAGATAATCGCCCAGGCCGACCACGATGGTGTTCAGGATGAACATCGTGGGGCCGGTGAACAGCACCCACGCCATCAAGCCCAGGCACAGCGCCATGTTGATGTTGGACAGCCACTGGATGCCCTTGTCCAGCCCGGTATAGCTGGAGATCGTGTAGCAGACACACATGATGGCCAGGATCACGAACTGCCAGAAAAAGCCTTCGCTGACACCGATCAGCTGATGCAGGCCGCCGTTGATCTGCAGCACGCCCAGACCCAGCGATGTCGCCACGCCCATGACTGTGGCCACCACCGCAAAGATGTTGACTGCGTTGTTCACCGGCGCATGGCTTTTCTTGGGCAGCTTGCCGGTCAGTGGGGCCAGAACGGTCGAGACCAGACCTTCCTGCTCCTTCCGGAACTGATAATAAGCCACGATCAGACCCACGATCGCAAAGCCTGCCCACTGGCTCAGCCCCCAGTGAAAATAAGAATACTGGATGGCATAGCGTGCGGCTTCCGGGGTGGAGCCGGGCATGTCGTTGTAGGGCGGATGCACGTAGTGAAGAATCGGCTCGGCCAGACCGTAGAACACCAGGCCCACGCCAAAGCCCGCAGCCAGGAGCATGCTCACCCACGAGAAGAAGCTGTACTCCGGCTCGCTATAGGGTGAGCCCAGGCGGATCTTGCCGTATTTGCTGGCCGCCAGGCAGATGAGAAAAACAACGAAGCCGAAGACCGATATCAGATACAGCCAGCCAACGTAGTGCGACACGGTATCCAGCGCCGCACCGGCGATATTGCCGAACGCCTCGGGAAAGGCGGCACCGAGTGCCACGAGCACGGCAATGATCGACGCTGCCCCGAAGAATACAATCTGCTTACTGCCACGTGGTTCGTTCACTAAAAGCCCTCGTTTAGAGACATGAGCATCGCCGCGACAATGCGCCGGACGCTGTTATTAGAGGAACACGTCTAATTTTGCTTTGCAAAACCGCGGTTTGGCTGGCCTATACAGCGACCGGATGTAAAGACGGTGCCTGTCTCTGGCGCGCGAGTCGCTCGTCCGTGTGAGTACGGATACCCGAACCGAGGTCAGAATGTTGTAGTCAACCGAATATCGAACATCCGGCTGTGACCAAGCCAAGAGCCGTATGGCAGAACGTTGCTATGGGTATCGCCTGCAGACCGTGGTTCATGCCGATCTCGACTCAGGCATCCATGTCGTCACGACAATGTTCGGGACGCGTAGCGATGAACACGCCGACCGTGACCAGAATGGCCCCGACCAGGCCGATGAGCCAGAGTTGGTCGACCGTCAACCAGACGAGCCCCCAGCTTGCGAGCATCAGCGACAGCGCCAGAATCTTGGCGCGCCGATGGATCGCGCCGTGATCCTGCCAGCGTCGAAGGGGCGGGCCGTAGGTCGGATGACGGCGCAGTCTGGCACGCAGTGCCGGCGAGGCCTTGCCGGCGGCCCAGGCAGCGACGATCAGAAACGGTGTCGTGGGCAAGACCGGCAGCACGACACCTATGGCGGCCAGGGCGATGAAAAATCCGGCCACAGCACGATAAAACCAGCGCAGCCCGCGGTTGTTGACAGCCTGTGACCTGTGTTTAGTTGACGGCGACGACATATCGATATGTTGGCAGATTCGTCTGTGGTCCACACCACACACCCGCCGATCTCGGTGCCGCGATAGCGACACGTGTTCAACACCCAGCCCAAGTTTCAATCAGAAGGAAACCTCATGACGATTCGCTCTTCTTTTTCTACCGGTGCAACGCTGGCCACCACGCTGGCCGTGCTGGCCCTGGCCGGCTGTGGCGGCGGCGTGAACCTCAAACCGGCTTCATCCGTCGGGCCTAACAGCGACGGCGATCGCAGCGTGGTGAATGCTGTGGACGGTGTCCAGATGCGGGTCAAGACCGGCCAGTGGGACGGCGATGCCAGCGTGCTGCGCGACGTAACCCCGATACACGTGCGTATCGAGAACGAAAGCGACCAGCCGATACGCCTGAGCTATGAAAACTTCGCGCTCGTAGCAGAAGCCACCGGCCAGCGGTTTGCTGCCCTGCCACCGATCGCCATCAACGGCTCGGTCGAACGCAGTGCCAACGTCGTGGGCAGCCCGGGCTTCACGTCTTCCGGATTTGCCGTGGCGCCGTATTATGCCTCCAGCTATCCCACCATGAACGCCTACGGCACGGCCTATGGCTATGACACGGGCTACTACAACAACTACATCAGTCGCTGGGCCGATTACAGCGTCGAGCTGCCCACGCCCTATATGCGCCAAGTGGCCATTCCGGATGGCGTGGTCGAGCCGGGCGGCATGATCGAAGGCTTTCTGTACTTCGAAGAAGTGCCCACCGACAAAGTCGCCGGCGTGGATTTTCGCTCGACCCTGGTCAATGCCGAAACCGGCAACCGTTTTGGCCAGATCAGCGTACCGTTCATCGCGACCCAGTAATCGGGCTCGGATGATCCAGCGGATTGACGGGCCTGCGGGCCCGTTTTTTTTGCGATTGCGGGGCATTACGGCACGAATCGGCGGGTTTGCCGGTTGGCGTCTGTCAGTTAATTCGGCTTAAATACGGGGCCTTCGAATAATCGTTCGCGCTCGAGGGCATCGTGCTGGCGACATATCGCGCGAACCGACCAAGGAAAATTCATGGCCAAGCCGATCGAAACCCGGTACTGCGAGAACTGCAACAAGCCCGTCAGTCGCGAGCGCCAGACCTGCCAGAATTGTGGCACCAAGCTCAGCCGCAACATGGGCAAGACCGGCTGTGTCCTGATCGCGCTTGTGGTGGGAATCGGGGTGATCGCCGCAATCTCGATCTTCAAATACATCTCGCAGAGCGATTTCGACCCGCAAGACCCGAGTGCCGGTGAAGGCCAGTCGCAGTCACGCATCACCCAGGTGCATACCGCCAAGCGCGTATAGCACTGTCGCAACGAGCGTCAGGCCGGCCATCATGATGCGATGAGTGATCGCGCACGCCGCGACAGGCCGCTGGGCATAGCCCATGCGCATGTCACCCACGACGATGCGGGCAGCCGCGCGCCCGATTACGACGACATCTATTGCGCCCGGGCCGATAGCCTGGATGAATCACGCCATGTCTTCATTGACGGCAATGCGCTGATTGCGCGTTTCACCGAGCTGGCGCCCGGCGAGCTGTTCGTCATCGGTGAGACCGGCTTCGGCGCGGGGCGTAACGTCATGCTTGCCTGGCAACTGTTCGCGGCGCATGCCCCGGCCGGCGCCCGGCTGCATTTCGTATCGATCGAAGCCCATCCCCTGGCCGCTGCCGATCTGGCATGCATGACCGCCCGCTGGCCCGCGCTGTCGCGCCAGGCCGCGCGGATTGCGGCCCGCTGGCCGGCGCCTGTGGCCGGCACGCATCGTGTGCATCTGGATGATCGCACCACACTCGATTTGTATTTCGGCGATATCGAGGCCGGCCTGACGGATTTCACCGGCAAGGTGAATGCCTGGTTTCTGGATGGCTTCGCGCCGGCGAAGAATCCGGTCATGTGGTCCCCTGTTGTATGCCGGGCCATCGCCGGCCACAGCGCCAAGGACGCCACCCTGGCCACGTACAGCGCAGCGGGTGCCGTGCGCCAGCGCTTGGCGGATGCAGGATTTGCCTGGCAACGACGTCCGGGCCACGGTGCCAAGAAGCATTGCCTGACCGCGCGCTATACCGGGGTGCCCGCGCCCCCGGAGATATATCCGTTGCCCTGGTACAGCCGCGTGCCGGCCGCGCCGAACACACAGCGTATCGCGATCATCGGTGCCGGCATTGCCGGAGCCACGGTGGCCGATGCGCTGGCCCGGCGCGGTTTCGAGGTCACGGTCTATGACGGCCAGGGCATCGCCTGTGGCGCCTCGGGCAATCGCGACGGCGTACTCAACCCGCGCCTGGCGGCCGAGGCCAGTCCGCGTACCCGCTTTGACCTGGCGGCATTGGGGTATGCAGGGCGATGGCTGGCCGATCTCGACGATACGGGTACGCTCTGGCAGCGCCACGGGGTGTTGCAGCTGGCCCGGGACGAAGCCGAGCATCGACGCCAACAACGCCTGGTTGCCCGGCTGTCGCTACCGGCCACGGTGGTGCAGGCCTGTGATCGGGCCGAGGCCGCGGCCCACGCTGGCCAGCCCTTGCCCGGCGACGTGCAGGGCGCGCTCTTTTTCCCCGGTGCCGGGACCGTCGCTCCGTCGGAGCTGTGTCGTGCGCTGCTTGCCCGGCACATGATTGGCCCGGTCACCGACGACATCGTGGCACTGACGCGCGGCAACGGCTCATCGGCGACGGGCTGGCAGCTTCAGGGCCAGAGCGGGGCGATCTATCATGCCGATCACGTCGTGCTGGCCGCCGCCGGCGCGGCGAATCAGCTGTGTGGCGATATCGCCCCGCAACAGGCCGTGGCCGGGCAGGCCAGTGTATTCACGCTGGCTGATACAACCAGTGCACCGGCCTGCGTGGTCTGTGATACCGGTTATATCACGCCGGCCCGAGACGCTCGGATCAGTGTCGGGGCGAGCTATGACCCGCATGCCACGGCACTGGCTGTCACCGAGGCCGGCCATGCCGCCAACCGAGCCCGCCTGTCCGATGTCCTGGCCGAAACGGCTATGCAGGTCGTCGATGCCGTGACCGTGGGCCGGACACGATTCAGAAGTGTCTCGCATGACCGGATGCCGCTTGTCGGCGGGGTGCCCGATATCGCCGCCTGGCGTGCCGATTATCAGGACCTGGCCCGCGATGCCCGCCAGACGATCGCCCGCCCGGGCACGCTCTGGCCCGGGCTGTCGATGAGCCTGGCGCACGGCTCGAACGGCCTGCTGCGCGCGCCCCTGGCTGCAGAAATCCTGGCCAGCCAGCTGGCCGGCGAACCCCTGCCGATCGCGGCCGATCTGGTGGCGGCCATCCATCCGGGGCGCTGGTGGATCCGCCAGATCGTCAAGGGGCGGCTTGCGCCAGAGCGCGGCTCGGCGTAGCGTCTGTGCCATGACGATGCACGCCGCAGATCACATGACGTCGCGCCAGGGGCTTTTCGCCGCTGACGCGAGTGCGTGCGCGTCGGTTTTTTCGGGTTATTGGTTTATTCGTTACGGGTTCATGAACCCGGGCGCCTGAACCGATAACCGGCAGGCGCCTCCCGTACGGAGAGCCTGTCTGGTGTGATTGCACACGAAACCTCGACCGGCTCCCGGTCGGGGGTTTTTTCGTTGCAGGAGAACACACCATGATTGTCGCTGATTTCTACCCGCCCCGGCAGGCTTGGCTCACCCCACGGATCGACCGGCTCACGGAGGTGCGTCATGGCGCGATCTGCCATCGCCCCGGCTGAAGCCATGCCGGAACAGCCCGTGCGAGCCACGCCCCTGCCCACGCCGGCTGTTCTGCGAGACGAAGTGCCGGTCTCGCCGCTCACGGCCCAGCGCATTGCGGCCCAGCGGGAAACCATCCGCGAGATACTCGCCGGCCGCGATGACCGGCTGTTGGTCATCTGTGGCCCGTGCTCGATCCATGACCCCGAGGCCGCCCGCGATTATGCCGCGCGCCTGGCGGCACTGGCTGGCGAGGTCGGCGATCAGCTGTATCTCGTCATGCGGGTGTATGTCGAAAAGCCGCGCACGACCGTCGGCTGGAAAGGGCTGCTGCACGATCCCGATATGGACACGAGCGGTGATCTGGCCAAGGGGCTGTCACTCTCGCGCGAGCTGATGCGCGACATCGCGGATATGGGCCTGCCCGTGGCCACCGAACTATTGAGCCCCGCGGCCACGTCATACCTGGCCGATACGCTGGCCTGGGCGGCCATCGGCGCACGGACCACGGAATCGCAGACTCATCGTGAGCGCATGTCGGATCTGGCGCTGCCGGTGGGCTTCAAGAACGCCACCAGTGGCGATATCCAGCCGGCCTGTGATGCCATGGCAGCGGCCAGCGCGCCGCAGTGTTATCTGGGCCAGGACAGCGCCGGAGCGCCGGCGATGATCCGTAGCATGGGCAACCCGGATACGCATCTGATCCTGCGTGGCGGCACCCACGGGCCCAATTGCGGTCGTGAGCACGTCGCCGATGCCCTGGCCCGGCTGGCCGCGGCCGGGCACACAGAGCGCCTGATTGTGGATTGCAGCCATGCCAACAGCGCCAAGATCGCGGCTCGACAGCCGGCCGTGCTGGCCGATCTGGTGGCACGCCGCTGTGCTGGCGAGGCAGGCATTGCCGGCGTGATGCTCGAGTCGCATCTGGTTCACGGCAAGCAATCGATCGGCGGGGCGATGACCTATGGCCAGTCCGTGACCGATGACTGCCTCGGGTTTGCCGCGACCGCCGATGCGCTGCGCGAAGCCGCTGCCGGCCTGCGGGCTCAGCCGGCCGGCGTGTCGTCGATGTCCTCGCCGGCATCGGCCAGCAGGCCCCGTGCCTCGTCGTAGGACAGCCCGCTGATGCCTGCTGCACTCATCGAACGCGAGAGTGAGTGGGCCACGCCGAAGGCCGAGGCGCGTCGATAGAAGGACAGCCGGGATTCATAGACCGGCAGCACCTCGTCGACCGTCTCGGCTGCGCCCAGGCGCTGCTCGAAGGCTGCACGTTTATCGGCCAGCCAGTCGGTGAAGGCGCTGTCGGCCGCCACGGCTTCGGCCAGTGTCAGTGTCCAGGTCAGATCCGGCTGTAGCGTGGCGGTGCCGATGAAACGCCCGGCCACACGTTCGGCCAGCATGTCCGGGGCGGTCAGGCCCAGCCAGAAGCGCGTGTCCTGCTGGTAAAGATAATACGGCTTGCCCGGCACCGGCTTGAAAGCGAACTCGGATTCCAGCACGAACAATGACGTGAACAGCTCCGTGGTGACCTGATCGATGCGCTTGGCAGGCACGGCCACGGCAGCCCGCGTGGATTCGTTGAGGATCGCCAGCACCGGCGTCTGGCCCTTGCCGTCGGTGTTTACGGGTTTGTTCATGGCGGCTCGTGGGTGGAGACGACAAACGGAATACGCCCGCGTTGCAGTGCGCGTTGCACAGTCTGCAGACGTGCGACAATCAGCATAACGATTTATCGCGCGATCATACGAGTATGGCCGACAAGCAATACGATCTCGTCGTCATCGGCACCGGGCCTTCGGGCGAAAGTGCCGCGGTGAATGCGGCCAAGCACGGCCAGGCCGTGGCCGTGGTCGAACGCCTGGATCAGGTGGGTGGCAACTGTACCCATCGCGGCACCATTCCCTCGAAAGCACTGCGCCAGGCGGTCAAGCAGATGCTGGCGGTCCAGTCCTCGCGCGTGCTGCATGATCTGGGCACGCCGGATGCCCCGTTGAGCTGGCTGCTCGAGCGTCTGCATCGCGTGGTGGGCCAGCAGATCGATATGCGGGCCAGCTTCTATGCCCGCAACGGCATCGATGTGCTCAACGGCCATGCTGCCTTCGAGGATGCCAACACCTTGAGCGTGACCAACGCTCAAGGTGCGCGCCAGACCGTGGCCTTCAAGCAGGCCGTGATCGCCACCGGCTCACGCCCCTATGAGCCGCCGGACGTGGATTTCTCGCATCCCCGGGTATTCAACTCGGACACGATTCTCGAGCCGGGGTTCACGCCAAGATCGATGATCATCTACGGCGCCGGCGTGATCGGCAGCGAATATGCCTCGATCTTCTCCGGCATCGGCGTGCGTGTGCAACTGATCAACAGCCGTGAGCGCCTGCTCGAATTCCTGGACGACGAGATCAGCGATGCGTTGTCGTATCACCTGCGCCTGACCTACGGCGTGCTGATCCGTCACAACGAGGAATACGAGCGGATCGCCGCCGATGACGACGGCGTCACGCTGTATCTGAAATCCGGCAAGAAACTGCGTGCCGATGCGCTGCTCTGGGCCAACGGACGCACGGGCAACACCGATCGCATGGGCCTGGAGGCCCTGGGCCTGGAACCCAACGGCCGTGGCCAGCTGGCGGTCGACGATCGCTATCGCACGAAGATCGAGCATATCCATGCCGTGGGCGATGCCATCGGTATTCCCAGCCTGGCCAGTGCCGCCTATGGTCAGGGCCGCTCGGCCAGCGCCGATGCCATTCGCGTCAACGGGTTTCGCTGGGTCGATGACGTGCCGACCGGCATCTACACCATCCCCGAGATCAGCTCGCTGGGCCCGACCGAACGCGAGTTGACCGAGGCCAGGCGTCCCTACGAGGTCGGCCAGGCCCTGTTCAAGGAAACCGCGCGCGCCCAGATTACCGGCGATACCGTGGGCATGCTCAAGATCCTGTTCGATCCGATCAGCCATGAGCTTCTGGGGATTCACTGCTTCGGCGACCAGGCCTCGGAGATCGTGCATATCGGCCAGGCCATCATGAGCCAGCAGGGCGCGGCCAACACCATCGATTATTTCGTGAATACGACGTTCAACTACCCGACGATGGCCGAGGCGTATCGCACGGCCGCGCTCGACGGGCTGAACCGGATCGACGGCGTGTTCGACGTACCGGCCGCTTCCGCGGCCCCCGTGGCGGGCATCGAGCAGATGGCTCCCGATGGCGCGACGCCTCACGCCGATCCCGGGGATCCTGAAGGCCCACCGGACGGACACAGCCTGCCCACGGGAACAAGCGGATGAATCGTCATATCTTGATCGGCCTTCTGGCTACGCTCGTCGTGCTTGCCGGTTGCGCCACGACCGGCAGCGATAGCCCGTCGCTGCGTGATGAAATCGCGGCCGACAAGGCCGCCTTCAAGGCCTGTGCCGCTCGCGAAGCCAAACAGATGATCGAAACCACCGATTTCGAGCCCCAGACCGTGGCCACCACGGCGCTCGCGCGCTGTGACAACCACTGGCAGGACTATACCGCCGGCCTGCAGCGGCTCTATACCCGTCACACGCGCAATATCACCTACGGGCATCTGCAAGCGCGCAGCGATGGCTTCGATCTGAACCACAGCGTGCATCGCGAGATCAAAAAGCGGGCAGAAAAAGCCCGATCAGGGAGCGCCGGGCCGGGCGATTGAGCCGAGGGTCATAGGCCAGCGGCGGCACGGCGCGTAGGCTGGGGGCACAGCCTATATCGAGACGTGCCGATGTCGTATCAACCCAGCCCCGGCCTGCATCACGTGACCGCGATCAGCGGGGATCCACAGATCAACTCGCGCTTTTATACGGAAACGCTGGGCCTGCGACGGGTCAAGAAGACCGTCAATTTCGACGATCCGGGCACGTACCATCTCTACTACGGCGATCGGTATGGCCAGCCGGGCACGGCACTCACGTTCTTTGCCCTGGCCAACGTGGCGGCCGGGCGCGCCGGCGTGGGCGAGGCCCGTGAACTGACCTGGCACGTGCCGGCGGGTACGCTGGATGCCTGGGCCGCCCGGCTGGAGGCGCATGGCGTGGCTTATGCTCGGATGCTGCGCTTTGATACGC
This sequence comes from Lysobacterales bacterium, assembly GCA_002715985.1. GTDB lineage: Bacteria > Pseudomonadota > Gammaproteobacteria > Nevskiales > Salinisphaeraceae > Salinisphaera. The sequence continues at coordinate 29,743 of PBAO01000002.1, forward strand.
CGCGCCTGGTGGCTCGCGATCCGCACGGATTTTCGTTCGCCCTGGTCGAAGCCGAGCAGGGCGCGGCCTGCCCGTGGCCGGACAGCCCGGTGCCACAGCCCGAGCAGATCGGCGGGTTTGCCGGTATCGATATCGCAAGCCAGGCGCCGGCGGCTACCCGCGAGGTTCTGGAAGCGGTTCTCGGCTATCGCAGCGAGCGTGAAGACAGCGATTGGCAGCGCTATGTCGCGACCGGCCCAACGGCCACAGCCTCTTATATCGATCTGGCGTTGCAGGCCACGGCTCAGCCGGCCGGCACGGGCCATGGCTCGGTGCATCATGTCGCCTTTCGTGCCCACGATCGCGATCATCAGGCCGAGCTGGCGGCCGCGGCACGTCGCCTGGGGCTGCATCCCACCCCGGTCATCGATCGCCAGTATTTCGAATCGGTCTATTTTACCGAGCCCGGCGGCGTGCTGTTCGAGATCGCCACCGACGGGCCGGGATTCGGCGTCGATGAAGACGAGACCGAGCTCGGCCGGGCGCTACGTCTGCCGCCGCAGTACGAGCCCCGACGCGCCGCGATCGAGGCCGAACTACCGGCGCTCGACTGAGCGCGGCGGGTGCGGGGCCGACATGTCGGCCTGCAGCGGCCCGGGCAGGCTGCGGGTCGCGCAATAGCGATAGAGCCGGGTTTCCCGGCCGCGGGCGGTCAGCGCCAGATGATGCGTATCCGGCGTGGTGACCACGACATTGGCCGTGGCCGGACCGCTTGCCGAGGGGCCGATACAGCCGGCCTGTAAAGAATAGATCATGCCTTGCTGGCTGAGGGTGCGGGTCGTGCACCGGGCCTGCCCCGGGTGACGAAGACTCTGGCCGTCGAAGACGATCGTCTCGGCCGGGCCGGCCTGCTCGCATGCCCGGCGCACGGCCACGAATGCGCCGTGCGCCAGGGCCAGCGCATCGGCGCTATCGCGCCGTCGGCAATAGGTGGTGTTGCCGGGCCGGGTCGTCAGGCAATAGGTCAGCGCGCGCTGGTCGATATCCGGGCTGGTGGCGCCGGTGCCGGGGTGCAGCGCGGTCTGAACGGGGCCGGCCCGGTAGAACAGCTGGCCGGCCGTGGCCTGAGCCTGGTGGGGCACATCCACCCCGCTGGGCCGGTGAAAGATCAGCGCATAGCCGTTCTCGCTCGGCTGCGAGCGAATATCCAGACTGGCGCCGTGCGCACCGTGCCAGCGCCCGACCCAGGCCGACGGATTGGCCGGGGTGCTGCTGGTCTTCGCGACCGGCGCCGGCTGCGGCGCCGGTGCGCGCGTGTTCGGCGTGGTGCAGCCGGCCATGCCTGTCATCAGGCCGGCCAACAGGCTGGGCAGCAGAACACGACACATAAAAGACATCACAGACGATTCCGCAGAATGAAGCCGACAATCTAACAAGGTTTCAGATCGAAGCGCCCGCCCGGGGACGTGTAATGACCACCAGCCGCGCAGTCAGCAGCAATGCGGCTGCCGATAGTCCCGCAATCAGCCCGATCCAGTAGCCGTATACGCCCAGCCCGTCGAACACGCCGTCGATGCCGCGTGCCAGGACATGCCCGCTGCCCAGGCCCACCGGCCAGTAGGCAAAGAGCGTGACCCACATCAGAACCCGTGTGTCCTTGTAGCCCCGAAGCGCGCCTGCAAGTGCCACCTGTGCAGCATCGGAGAACTGATAGATCGTGGCGATCAACAACAGCTGCACGGCCAGATGCGCGACGGCCCGGTTCTCGGTATACAGGGCCACGCCGTAGGGCCCGCCGAAGATCAGGATCAGATCGAGCAGCACGGCGACGAGCATGGCCAGGCCCAGGGCGTTGAAGGCCACGAAGCGCGCATGGCGATACTTGGCCCGCCCACGCGCCTGGCCGACGCGAACCGTGAGCGCCATGCCCAGCGACAACGGCAGCATGAACAACAGCGCCGAGAAATTCAGCGCCACCGTATGCGCCGAGACCACGATCTCGCCGTAGCCGGCCAACAGCAGGGTGATGGCCGTGAACAACGAGATCTCGGAAAACAACGACACGCCGATCGGCGCGCCGATTCGCAGCTGCTCGGCGATCAGCCCGATGCGCGGGCCGCTGAAGGCGGCACCGACCCGTGCCCGAACATAGGCCGGATGAACACGGCTGTAGACGAACAGCCCGACCAGCATCGTCCACATGCTGATCGTCGTGGCGATGCCACAGCCGACCGCGCCCCGTGCCGGGAGATCCGCCAGCCCCAGGGGTAACTCGGTGCCGAATACCGAAACCAGCCCCGGCCCGCCGAAGATCAAGACCGCATTGGCGATCGCGTTGACGATCAGCCCCGCCAGCGCGAATAACAACGAGGCCCGGGTATGGCCGAGCGCATCGGAATAGAACCGCAGCGTTTCATAGGCTGCGATCGCCGGCAGCCCGAAAGCCACGGCCCGCAGATAGGCCCCGGCCAGGCGTGCGACATCCGCCGGAATGGCAAACAGCGCCAGCAACGCATCACCATAGACATAGAGTGCGAAACCGCTGGCCATACCGAGCACCACGGCGACCCAGAGCGCCTGGTGCAGGGCCGGGCGCACCGCGGCCCAGTCGCGTGCGCCCACGTGATGGGCCACGATCGGGGTCAAGCCCATCAGGATGCCGATAAAGGCCACCATGATCGGCAGCCAAACGCTCGAGCCGATCGATACCGCGGCCAGGGCGGTGGCATCCACGTGCCCGGACATGGCCACATCCAGAGTGCCCATGCCCATCTGGGCCAGCTGGGCTCCCAGAATCGGCCATGCCAGGTGGAGCAGGCGCTGGGCCTCGATACGAGACAGCCGGAAATGACGAATCGGCGACATGACTCAAGCGCGGGGGCGCAAACTCCTGGCAGCGATGCCCTGGTGACGATTCCGGGGCGGGCGCCGTAGTCTGTCCGAGTGGGGCGGCCGAGTCGATCGGTACACGCCGCGCCTGCGATCCGGTATGTTGATTTCGTTGCGGGGCGACCGATCGCCCGGCGTAGCAGGATCGCTTGTATGGCGTATCGGCCCACGACACGATGGTTTTGGATGCTCGGGCTGTGTCTGGGCATGGTCATGCCCGTGGCCGCGGCCGACAACGCCTGCCACGATGCGCTTGTGGTCGATCAGTGGGCGCCGTTCGTGGCCCTGACCGGCCACGGCGATGCCAGCCACGCGCTGGCCGATCTGGGCCGCGTGGTCGCCATGCAGCGCCTGATCGTGGGCCATGCCAGGCCCGATGCTGCGGCCAGAGCGCTGCGCGGCGAGCTCTGGAAGGGCGTGCGCGATTATGATCTGGATGCGCTCTACGAAGCCCTGCCGGTGGTTGACCCGCCGTGGCGCGCGGCGTATTTCATCTCGCGCCCGGCCGGCGATATCTATCGCCTGTCGGTGGCCGACGGGCCGGATGCGCCGGTCGATGTCCTGGGCGCGATACGCACCACGCTGGCTGCTAAACCCGATGAAAAAGCCGATCGCGGCGATGCCTTTACCCTGCGCGGCGAACTGGCGGCCCATATCGGTCCGATCGGTTGGCAGGGGGCATACGAGGCTGCGGGTCTCGGGATACTGCATAGCGCACAGCCGGCCGCTATCAGCGCGCCGGGCGCCGCCCAGCAGGCCGCTCATACCGCCTTCGGCGAGCTGGCCAGGCCCGACCGCCCCCTCATGGCCCAGCTCTGGTACGGCCTGTCCGCGACCTGGGCCTGGTATGCCCGTATCGGCCGAGTCGAGCAGCTGCGCGGCGTGCCGGCCACGGCCGGCGCGACGCATCATCTGCACTATCAGGCCGCGCTCGACGCCAACGAGCTGGCCGATGTGTATCCGGCGGTTGATGACTATATGGCACAGCTGGCCGATCTGGTCGAGGCCCGGATCCGGGTGACAAGCGCTGCCGGGCAGTGGCTGGTCTTTACCGTGGATTCCGGGGCCCGCCGGATTTCGATCGATGCCTGGGTCGATGATGAAGGCCATCTCGTGCCCAGCGCTGGCGGTGAGCCCCGACCCGATCGCGCGCTTGGCGATACGCCGGCCCGGGGCGATTTTTCCACGGCCATCGATGCCACGATGCGTGCCTATGGCCTGGTCATCGCCTTCGAGGACCTCACCACCGATTGGCACTTCACCGGCGACGCCGACAGCGCCCGCCTCGTGGGCCGTCTCGACGAAGTGCCGGTCACCCGGATCAGCGGGCGGGCGTTCGGTATCGTGCCGACCGGCCTGCTGGATGCTCTCGTGCCCCGGGATATGGCAAGCTTGGCCGAACAGTTCATGCAGCGTCTGGCCGATAGCGATGAGGGCCTGGGGGCGCGCCTGGCACTGGATTTGACCGGTCGCAGCACCGACAACCGTCTGCTCTTCGAGGGCGAGGGCGATCTGTTGGACAATTTCTTCGTGCGGTTCGGCGTCAAGCTCATGAACGGGCGTGTCCTGCCCGACAAAGACCAGTTGGCCGGCCTGCGCCGGCTGCTCGACGACGGCCTTGGCGCTTTCGAGGCCGACCGGCTGCGCCGGGCGAAGATCGGTCGCGTTGATACGGGCTGTCATCTGCGATGACCGTACGCGCGTAGATTCTGTCATTCAGGCCGGCCACCGCCGTGCCATCGCATCGGTTTCCTATGGCAATACAACAGACCGATCTTCTGATCGTCGGCAGCGGTGCGGCCGGCCTGTACGGCGCCTGGTGCGCCGCCCGTGTCGGGCTGACGGTCACGGTGGTCACACGCGGTGTGCTGCGCTCGGGCTCGAGCTACTGGGCCCAGGGCGGGATCGCTGCCGTCACCGCGCCCGAGGATCGCCTGGCTGACCATGTCGCCGACACAGTGGCCGCTGGCCGCGGGCTGTGTGACACCGAGCGCGTACAGATCCTCGTCGAAGAAGGCGCTACCCACGTGGCCGGTCTGATTGCAGCCGGCATGGCTTTCGATCGCGATGCCGGTGGCGCCTTGCAGCGCGGGCTGGAAGGCGGACACGGCACGCATCGGGTACTGCATGCCAAGGGGGCCGAAACCGGTCGGGTGCTGACCGAGTTCCTCGAAGCCCGGCTGGCCGGATGTGACAACGTCACGATCATCGAACGCGCCGATGTACTGGCTCTGCTGCAAAGCGAACACGGCGCCGTGGTCGGGGCCGAGCTGTTGTGTGGGCCCGAGCACGCACCGCGGCGTCTCCATGCCGGGGCGACGCTACTGGCCACGGGCGGTTATGCCGGGCTGTTCGCTCGCAGCACCAACCCGCCGGGGGCCAACGGCACCGGGCTGATGCTGGCCGCCGAGGCCGGAGCCCGGCTTGCCGATCTGGAGTTCGTGCAGTTCCACCCCACCGCGTTCTATGATCCCGGCGGCCAGACCTTTCTGCTGACCGAGGCCCTACGCGGGGCCGGGGCCACGCTGGTCGATGCGCGCGGCCAGCGCTTTCTCGCCGATACGCCGGGCGCTGAACTGGCCCCGCGGGACGTCGTGGCCGCGGCCATCCACGCCCAGTGCGCGGCCCAGGATGTGCCCTGCATGGGCCTGGATCTGCGCCACTTGAACCACCGAGCGTTGAGCGCCGAATTCGACAGCTTGCTGGCCCGCGTGGCCGGGGCCGGGATCGATATCACGACCACGCCGATCCCGGTCGCTCCGGCCGCGCATTACTGTATCGGCGGTGTAGCGACCGATGCCATGGCACACAGCGGTATCGACGGGCTGTACGTGGCCGGCGAAACGGCGGCTACCGGGGGGCACGGCGCCAACCGCCTGGCCAGCAATTCGTTGCTCGAATGCCTGGTCTTCGCGGCCCGCGCCGTTCGTGATCTCGCCGGGCGCGCGCCCGCTGGCGCTGGGCAAGCCATGCCCCGGCCCCGTGCGTATCGGGACGCGGCCCGAGCTGATTGTCAGGCACGGCGCAGTGCCGTGCGCGCCGATATCCTGATGGCCGATGTCGGCCTGCTGCGCGACGCGCCGGGCCTGGCCCGTGCCGAGGCCGCGCTGGCCAAAACACCGACCGGCTGGCCGCCGGGCCGTGCACGAGAGTATTACGACTGGCTGGACCGCGGTACGGCCGATCTGTCGCAGCGCATCGCCGGGGCCGCCGCTGCGCGTAGTCAGAGTCTCGGGGTGCATCGGCGCCGCGACCATGCGCTGGTCGATGACTGAGCGGGCGGGCATAGTAGCTCGGCCCGTAGCCTAATCGACGAGAGGGTCGGTGATGCAGCAAGAACTGGACACGACGCTGGACAGCGTTCGAATCGATCAATGGCTGGCCGAGGATCTGGGGCCGGGGGATGTCACCACCCGGGCCACAGTCGGCGCCGATCGTGCAGTGCGGGCCCGCTGGATCGCCAAGGCCGACGGCATCGTCGCCGGCCTGGCCGAGGCCCTGGCCGTATTCCGGCACCTGGATCCGGCCCTGATCTGGCAGGCCGAGGTCAGCGAGGGCACACGTGTGCGCGCCGGCCAGACGATCGCCACACTGTCGGGCACGGCCCACAGTGTGCTTTCCGGCGAGCGTCTGGCTCTGAACATCGCCCAGCGCATGTCCGGTATTGCCACCGAAACCCGGCGCTATGTCGATGCCGTGGCCGGCTACGCCGCACAGATACTCGATACCCGCAAGACCGTGCCCGGCCTGCGTGACCTGGACAAGAAAGCCGTCGCCGCGGGCGGCGGCACGAATCATCGCTTCGGGCTGTATGACCTGGCCATGATCAAGGACAATCATATCGCTGCGGCCGGCGGTATTGCGCCAGCGGTGGCCGCGGTCCGCGGTGATGCGCCCGATATCGCCATCGAGGTCGAAACGACGAGCCTGGCCGAGGTCGATGAAGCCCTGGCCGCGGAGGTGCCCATGATCATGCTCGACAACATGGCGCCGGCGATGATGCGCGAGGCTGTGGCCCGGGTTGCCGGGCGCGCCCGCCTGGAGGCCTCGGGCAACGTGACACAGGCCAGCATCGCCGCGATCGCAGCCACGGGCGTGGATTTCATATCGATCGGCGCGCTCACGCATTCGGTCACCGCCTTCGATATCAGCCAGCGTATCGCGCCCATCGACTGACGCGGCCCGGCCGCGGATACAGACTATAAATCGAACGCCGGCGTCGGCCGGCACGCAAGGGGAGAACGACGTCATGCCATCACAAGCCGAGCTGATCACCGAGATCGAGCGCCTCAAGGCCGCCAAGAACGCCGTTATCCTGGCGCACAACTACGAGCGGCCCGAAATCCAGGATATCGCCGATTACCTGGGGGATTCGCTGGGCCTGTCGCGCCAGGCGGCGGCCACGAAAGCCGATGTGATCGTGTTCTGCGGCGTTCATTTCATGGCCGAGACCGCCTCCATCATCGCCCAGGACAAGACCGTGCTGATCCCGGACGAGAACGCCGGCTGCTCGCTGGCCGAGTCGATCACCTACGACCAGCTCGTGGCCTGGAAGGCCGAGCACCCCGGCGCGACCGTGGTGGCCTATGTGAACACCTCGGCAGCCATCAAGTCCGAATGTGATTACTGCGTGACCTCGTCCAACGCCGTGGCCGTGATCAACGCCATCCCCGAGGGCGAGGAGATCCTGTTCCTGCCGGATCGTTTCCTGGGCACTTACGTCGAGATGATCACCGGTCGCAAGCTGCATATCTGGCCCGGCGCCTGTCATGTGCACGAAAAGATCGGCGACATGAANCTGGCCGACAAACAGGCCGAGCATCCCGAGGCCGAGGTNNTGATCCATCCGGAATGTGGCTGCTCGACTGCCTGCATGATGAAACAGGCCTTCAACGGNGACTGCAAGGAGGCCCACGTGCAGTCGACCTCNGGCATGCTCACCCATGCNCGCGAGTCNGCGGCCAACGANTTCGTGGTGGCNACGGAGACCGGCATNCTGCACCGCATGNGAAAAGAAAACCCGGGCAAGACNTTCTACGCGGCCAACGAAAACTCGGTCTGTGAGTACATGAAGATGACCACGCTGACCAACCTTCGCGATGCGCTGGTCCACGACCGGTACGAAGTACGCGTGGCCCCGGAGATGGCCAAGGCTGCCCGTCGGCCCATCGACCGGATGCTGGCGATCGGATAATGCTCGCCCTCGGGCCGATCATTGAGTGGGGCCAGGCTGGAGTCAGAAAGTCCGCCGTGACACCACGGCGGACTTTTTGGCATCAACGGATTGGCAGGATCAGCCCGCGCTATTGGTGAACTGCTCCACGGCTTCGACGTAGTTGGCCATCGACTGCGGGATCCTGGGGGTCTGCAGCAGAATCTCGCGCGGCTGCGGATCGGTCACGTTGTAGATGACCGAGTTGCGGGGCTTGTTGAAGGCGACTTTGCTGCCGCTGAGATTCAGGCCGGCGAACAAGCCTTTCTTGGAGATGCCATAGGCCACGATCGGCGCGGAATCGCTGATCGGCTGGTCATAACCGCGGGGGCCGGCCGAAACAGCGACCTGGGAGCCGAGCTTGACCAGCGAGTCAAGCACGGCGCGGGTGCTTTGCAGCGTGGTGAACAGCAGTATGACCGATGACTGCGCGGCGCCGGCCTGCAAGCCGATGGACGCCGACGAGACGGTATAGACCGCGGGCGGGGCATCCATATAGTTGCCCGTACGTTGGCGACAGCTGATCAAGCCGGTGCCGTGCGAGCCGCCGAAGATGAGCCCGGCCTCGGTCACGGTCGGGAACACGGCGATGCAGCGGGCCTTTTCGATCAGCGCTCGGGGAATACGCGCCTGGCTGGGCTGGAGCATCTGCTTTTGCAGCACGGTGGTGGCGTCGGCGGCGAGCTGGGCCTGGGCCTGTAGCCGGGCTGTTTCGCTGGCCGATGTTTGATCGCGGTTACTGGCACAGCCCACCACAAGTGCCAGAGCGACGAGCGCCCCGGCCAGCGCAAGGCGGCGAAAGACAACAGACGAACCCATACGATTTCTCCCTGATACGCGCCCCGATACGATTCGTCGACGCGCTATGTGCCAATGGCACTGATAACTCGACTCATCATAGGCCGCCGGCCGCAGCGCGGGAAGAGCCGACCATCGAGCCTCGCCCGCCCGGGACAGGCCCGGGTCGAGGTGTCAGACTGAACGACATCGACGATCATTCATCCATCAGTGCGTGCGCATGCTCTTGAGACCCGCTATCGGCGTGATCGCAGCGATCGCGATTCTCGTAACGATCGGCACAAGCCCGGCACAGGGCGTTGAGCGTGTCGTGATCGATCAGGACGGCTCGGGCCCGGGCGGCTCCAATATCCGCTCGATGATGATTCTGATCCAGTCGCCCGCGGTGCGTGTGGAAGGGATCGCCATGGTGACCGGCAATGCCTGGATGCATGCCGAAACCCAGCACACGCTGCGCATGCTCGAATATCTGGGCCGTCGCGATATTCCGGTCTACGAAGGGGCGGTTCATCCGCTGGTGCGCTCGAAGGCCGAAACCCTGGCCAGGCAGGCGTTTTATGGCCAGATCGCCTGGTTGGGGGCCTGGGGCGGTGATGGGAGCGATCCAGCGGCCTATCCGGATGATCCGAACGCCGTGCCCGACATGATAGAGGGCCGCCCGGATATCGCCCCGGCGCGCAAGGCGGCCGCCCGGTTCCTCATCGAGGCCGTACATGCCCATCCGGGGGAGGTGACCGTCTATGCCGCCGGGCCGCTGACCAATCTGGCGATCGCCCAGCGCCTGGATCCCAGTTTTGCCCGGACCGCCAAGCAGCTCGTGTTCATGGGAGGCTCGATATCGCCGGTCACCGATGACCCGGAGTTCACCACCACGCCGAACCACGAGTTCAATGTCTGGTTCGATCCCGAAGCCGCGCATGTGGTGCTGACCGCCGATTGGCGCAAGATGACCGTCACGCCGGTCGATATCTCGTTGCAGAGCCGTTATACCAAGGCCATGCACGACAAGATCACGCCTGCCGAGACCCCCGCGGCGAATTATCTGGCGGCGTTCGATACCGAGCGCTACTACATGTGGGACGAGATCGCAGCGCTGGCCTGGCTGTATCCCGACCTGGTGACCGACTCGCGTACGCTCTATCTCGATGCCGACCTGAGCCACGGCCCGAGCTATGGCAACACCCTGGCCTGGACCGAAGACACCAAACCCGAGTACCACGGACGGCCCGCTACGGTACAGATGAGGCTGGATCGCGAAGCCTTCGACAAGCGATTCATCCGGCTCATGCGGGCGCCGACGCCGTTTTCCAGGAACCCGCTCGACAACGACGCGACGTCTGTTGTGCACTGACCGCCTTCCCGAGCAGGCCCCGGATCTATCAGGACCCGGAAGCCCACCACGCGGCGTAACTCGAGTTCTGCGGATGCGTGCCGGTTTCATCCGGGGCGCCATCGTCCCACCAGACAGGCCCACGCTCCCCGAGCGCTTCCTTGGCGGCCTGGACGCGATCGCGGGCTATGCGCTGGGCGCTGTCGTCGTCGCCGGCGGCCTTGACCGCGCGACGCGCAGACATGAGCTCGCAAACCCAGCGCTGTTTGGTATCGGCATCCAGCCGTGGATCGGTCTTGCGCCATAGCCGGTTCTTGGCCACGAAATAGCGCCCGTCGGGGGTCTCGGGATAGGGCTTGCGCATCGGCTTACAACGCGTTCAATGGACAGAGCCACAATCTGCCAGTCATATGTCATGACCGATAATGCCCGTTTTGCTTTTCACGATATCGCCGAGATCGCCGCGCGTTTTCCGCCGGCCTCCGACACCATCCTGATTGATGCGTATCTGAGCGACAGCCCCGAGGCCAGTGCCCGCGTGTTCCGGATCTATCATCGGCTGCCGGCGCACTACCACGAGCACTGCGACGAGCATCTGTATCTGTATGCGGGGGCGGTGCGGTTTCAGATCGAAGACGAGGCGCCGCGGCTGATCACGCCCGGGCAGATGGTCACGTTCAAGCGCTGCGTGGTGCATGCGATCACCGAGATCGTGGCCGGTCCGGCTGTTTTCGTCACGCTCGATACACCGCGGCGCGCGCCGGATGATGTGGTGTTCATCGATCGGGCCACAGCCATGAATCGTGCCTTCGTGGCCCATCTGGACGATCCATGAATCGATCAGCCGTGCCGGGTCGAGCCCCGCGGGATGAGCCGCCCGGGCAGGCGTTGTTCGCTGGCGGGGGTGGTCAGCGTGCCGGACAGCCGGCCGAGCAGGGCGCGCACGGCATGACGCCCGATGGCATCAACCGGCTGGGCCAGCGTCGAGACGCCGGGGCCGACCAGCGCACACCAGTCCAGCTCGTCGATACCCAGCAGGCCCAGCCGAGCGAAGGCATCCGGGCCGGCACGATTCATGGCATGACACACGGCCAGCGTCATCACGCCGTTGGCGGTGAGAATCGCTGTATTCGGTGTCTCGGCCAGGCATTCGGCGACCAGCCGGTCGAAGGCACCGGGCTCGTCGGCTTCGAGTTCGTGCCAGTCATGGTCGACGCCGCGATCACGACAGATTGCACGAAAGCCGGCCACGCGGGATTCGCGCGGGCTGATGCCGGCAACGGGTTCGCTGACCAGCGATAGATGAGTGAAACCCTGGCCGATCAGATGGTCGACACAGTCGGCCACGGCCTGGCCATCGTCGAGGCCGATGACATCACAGGCCAGATCGGGAATGCGTCGATCGACGAGCACGATCGGCAAGCCTTGTTCGGACAGCTCCGAAAGCGCGCTGGCATCGCCCGAGGCGGTGTTCACGATCAGGCCCTCGACGCTGTAGCCATCCAGGGCGGCCAGCTGGCGGCGTTCGATGGCAGGGTCGTTATCGGTATTGCAGATCATCAGCGAGTAGCCGGCGTCCATGCAGGCCATCTCCGCGGCGCGTATGACCGCCACGCTGTAGGGGTTGCGCAGGTCGGCCACGAGCGCGGCGATCAGACGGGTGCGCCCGCCCCGCAGACTGGCCGCGATCCGGTCCGGGGCAAAGCCCAGACGTTCAACCGAGGCCGCGATACGATCCTTGAGCTCGGGAGACAGGCGTTCGCGCTCGGCGCCGAAATAGCGCGACACGCTGGTCTTGGACACGTTGGCGTCCGCGGCCACGTCGCGAATGGTCGGGCGCCGGCTGGTGCCGCCGGGCCGTTTCGGCATGGAAGAGGAGTCCGACACGACAGATCCGGTTGGGAACGGTTTCAATAACAGGCTCTTCAGCATGCCGCGCGATGCGCCTTGCTGCCATAAGACAATCGCCTTAGCCGAGTGGCCCAAGCATGGAACCGTTACCGTCAAAGCCTGCCACGACGTCTACAAAGTGCTAGCATTCGTCTCATGCACAGAAAAACCAAGATTCTAGCCACGCTCGGGCCGGCCAGTGACAGCCCGGATGTTCTCAAGCGCTTGATCCAGGCCGGGGTCAACGTGGTGCGGATCAACTTCTCGCACGGCGACGGTGATGCGCACAGAAAGCGCGTGTCCACGGTGCGACAGGTCGCCAGCGAGTTGGGCAAATCGGTCGGGGTACTGGCCGATCTGCAGGGCCCGAAGATCCGGATCGAGTCGTTTGCCGATGACAAGGTCGAGCTCGAGAACGGCCAGACCTTCACGCTGGACACCGAAATGGCCAGCGATGCCGGCACAAAGGATGCGGTCGCGATCTATTACAAGCCGCTGTTGTCGGATGTGCGCGCGGGCAATTACCTGATGATCAACGACGGGGCGATCTCGTTGAAGGTCACCGATGTCACGGCCACCCAGATCGTCACCGAGGTCGAGGTCGGCGGCACGTTGTCGGGCCGCAAGGGCGTGAACCTGCGCGGCGGCGGTCTGTCTGCCGGCGGGCTGACCGAGCAGGATTTCGGGCATATCAAGCTGGCTGCCGAGATGGAGGTCGATTTTCTGGCCGTGTCGTTCGTGCGCAGCGCCTCGGACATGCACCAGGCCCGGCGGATGCTCTCCGAGGCCGGCGGCAGGGCCCGGCTGTGTGCCAAGGTCGAGCGCGCCGAGGCCATCGATACGCTGGACGAGATCATCGCCGCCTCCGATGTGGTGATGGTCGCCCGTGGTGATCTGGGTGTGGAGATCGGCGATCCCGAGTTGCCGGGGGTGCAGAAACGCATCATCGCCACCGCGCGTGAGATGAACCGGCTGGTGATCACCGCCACGCAGATGATGGAATCCATGATCGAGAACCCGGTGCCCACGCGCGCCGAGGTGCTGGACGTGGCCAACGCGACGCTCGACGGTACCGATGCGGTCATGCTGTCGGCGGAATCGGCAGTGGGCAAATATCCGGTCCAGACGGTCGAGTCGATGAGCCGGATCTGTCTGGGCGCCGAGCGCGAGTCGATCCGTGAGCGCAAGACCAGCGGTCTGGCCTCGCATTTCCGGCGAACCGACGAGGCCATCGCCATGGCCACGGCCTACACGGCGCGCCACATGCACGCCGATGCCATCGTGGCGCTGACCGAGTCCGGCACCACGGCCATGCTGATGTCGCGTCAGGACACCAATATCCCGATTTATGCGATGACCCAGCATCAGCACACCGAGAATTATCTCGCGCTGTGTCGCAACGTTTATCCGGTGGCCTTCACGCCCAGCGAGATGGACGGCGCGCGGCCCATCAACGAAGCCATCGCCCGCTTAAAGGAAACCGGCGACGTCAGCTCGGGCGACCGTGTGCTGGTCACCAAGGGCGACTTCAACGGCGCCGGCGGCACCAACGCCATGAAGATCGTCACCGTCGAATAACCACGGCGTGGATTCTGCCCGCTGGCTCACGATAAAACCCGGGCCGGCGGCCCGTGCCGCACTGGCCGAAGGCGCGCTCACCCCGGCACGGATCGGTGCGGTGGCCGCCGCGGCCGGCGGGCCAAAATGGCTGGCGATCGCGGCGTTTCATCGCACGCTGTTCGCCGATTGGCTGGTGGATGCCGAGCATCTGCCGATCGTGGGCTCCTCCATTGGCGCCTGGGCCGGGGCCATGGCCTGCCATGAATCCGACCCCGCAGGCGCGATCGATGCGCTGGCCGAGGGCTATATCGCGCAGACGTATACCGAAAAACCCGATGCTCGGGTCATCACGGACACGCTGGCGGGTATTCTGGATACGGCGCTCACTGACGGCGTACGCCGCGGCATCCTGTCCAATCCGCGGTTCGATCTGCACGTGCTGACGTGTCGCTCGAAGGGCCTGGCGGCGACCGACAATCGGCTACGACTCGGGGCCGCGCTGGGCCTGAGCGCGGCTGCGAACCTGGTCGATCGCGTGGGCCTGGGGCTGGCCTTCGAGCGCGTGGTCTTTGCCCGCGAGGCGCGTGAGCTTGTCTGGGCCAATGAAGGGTTTGCCACACGCACCGTGGCGCTGTCCGAGGCCAATCTGTTCGATGCGCTATTCGCCAGCGGCAACGTGCCGATGATCATGAATGCGGTACACGACCCGGGCGGCGCCCCGGCCGGGCTGTATCGCGATGGCGGGTTGACCGATTACCATATCGATCAGCCGTTGCTGGCCGCGGGGGCTGCAGCGCCCATCGTGCTCATGCCGCACTTCGAGGATCGGCTCGTGCCGGGCTGGCTGGACAAGCGCCTGAAATGGCGTCGTCCGCGCCATGCCGATCACGTGCTGATGATCGGCCCCGGACCGGCCATGCGCGATGCCCTGCCGCATGGGCGCGTCCCCGAACGCCGTGATTTCTATCGCCATGCCGGCGACGATGCCACGCGCAAGCGTCTGTGGCGCGAGGCCATGACGGCCGGCGAGCGCATGCGCGATGCGTTTTTCGATCTTTGGCCCGCGATAAGCTGATCGATCACGTCCAGTCGTTGTAATGCCATGATCGAGACGCCGATTGTCCTGGCCTCTGCCTCCCCGCAGCGTGCGCGCCTGCTCGAACAGCTCGGGCTGTCGTTCACGGCCATCCCGGCCGACATCGATGAAACCCCGCATCCGGACGAAGACCCGGTGGCCCTGGCCGAGCGCCTGGCGCGTGGCAAGGCCGGCGCGATTGCGCCAGATCATCCGCGGGCCTGCGTGATCGGCTCCGACACGGTCGTCGCCCACGGTCACGAAGCGTTCGGCAAGCCGCGCGATCTGGCCGACGCCCAGCGCATGCTCGGCGCGCTCTCCGGCACCACACACCGCGTGATCACCGGTCTGGCCGTGATTGCCCCGGGGGCCCCGATTCATGTCAGCTCCGTGATCAGTCAGGTCACGCTGGCCGAGCTGGACACGGCCACGATCACCGCCTACTGGGCCACCGGAGAACCACAGGGCGCGGCCGGGGCCTATGCCATTCAGGGCCAGGCGGGGCAGTTCGTCGTGCATCTGGCAGGCAGTTTTTCGGCCGTTATGGGCCTGCCGGTCTATGAAACCGCCGCCCGGCTGCGCGAGATCGGGCTGGACCCGCTGGGCCGGGCCGGCATCGACGGGGTGGCCCGATGAAGGCACCGGGCACGAGCGCTATCGCGCTCGGTTTCCCGCTCTATGCACTCGTCATGGCCGGCGCCGGTTACGCACTACCGGCGGTGTTCGCCCAGGGCGCGTTTCTCATCGTGCCGTTTCTGATCCTGATCATGTTCGGCATGGGGCTCACGCTGCAGGGCACGGATTTCAAGCGCGCCGTCTCGCGCTGGCCGGTGGTCATTCTGGGGCTGGCGTTGCAATACGGGCTCATGCCGCTGGCCGCACTGGCCATCGCCCACGGCCTGGGCCTGTCGCGTGAGTTGACGCTGGGCCTGGTGCTGGTCGGCAGCGTGGCCGGGGGCACGGCCTCCAACGTCATCACGTTTCTCGCCGGCGGTGACGTGGCCCTGTCGATCACCCTGACCAGTATCTCCACGCTGGTGGCCGTGGTGGCCACGCCGCTACTCACCTGGGCCTATGTCGGCACCCAGATCAGCGTGCCGGTGGTGTCCATGCTGATCTCGATCGCCAAGATCGTGATCGCGCCCGTGGCCGCGGGCATGCTGATCAACCGCTGGATCGGGCCGCGCTGGCCCGAGCGCGACGGCTGGTGTGCACTGGGCTCGGCCGCGGCCATCGGCGCCGTGATCGCTGTCATCGTGGCCTTGAACGCAGCCGATATCGCCACGCTGGGCGCGGTCGTGCTCGTGGCCGTTGTGCTGCACAACACCATCGGGCTCGTGGCTGGTTATACGCTGGCCTGGCTGGCGACACGCGACAGCATCATCGCGCGAACGCTGGCGATCGAGGTCGGCATGCAGAACTCGGGCCTGGCCGTGGCACTGGCCCAACAATACTTCGGCCCGGTCGCGGCCTTGCCGGGGGCTATCTTTTCGGTCTGGCACAACGTGTCCGGCGCGGCGCTGGCCGGTGTCTGTCGCGGGCTGGATCGGCTGCGGTCTTGAAAGCCGTGCGCTGTGTTCCCGGGGCGTGCTCGGGTCGCGCATACAGATCGGTTTCATGGGGGGCCGGGCAATCGATCGCCATGCCTCGATCACGACTCGCCTCCTGGACGCAGAGCTGACGCAGGCGCGAGGCCAAGACCGGCCCGTCGATGGTGCAGGCGGGCCGCGTGGTCCTGTGTCGCCGCTTTCCGCATGCCCTCGCAGACGGCTAGGGTACGGGTCGGAGTTTGTTGATTGCCAAGGTCAGGTACTGCTGTGTCGTTGTTCGAAGATCTGTCGGTTCGTCATCCTATCGTTCAGGCGCCCATGGCCGGGGTCACGACGCCGGCGCTGGCCGCGGCGGTGTCCGAGGCGGGGGCGCTGGGCTCGTTGGGGCTGGGGGCGGCCTCGCCCGACAAGGCTCGCGAAGAAATCGAGGGCGTGCGGGCGTTGACCGATCGTGCGTTCAACGTGAATTTCTTCTGTCATGCGCCACCGATGAGCGGCGCCGACGAACGGCGCGCCTGGCTGGCGCATCTGGCGCCGTATTTTCAGGCCCAGGGCGCTGTGGTTCCGGATGATCTGGCCAATATTTATCAGCCGATCAACGACAATCCGGCCATGCAGGAGGTCATTTTTCAGACCCGGCCACCGGTCGTGAGCTTTCATTTCGGCGTACCGAGTGCGGCGTTGATCGACGGTATTCACGACTATGGCGGCCAGGTCTGGATCTGTGTCACCACGCCGACAGAAGCCGAGCAGGCAGTGGCTGCCGGTGCCAGCGCGCTGATCGCCCAGGGCGTGGAAGCCGGCGGTCATCGTGGCAATTTCGCAGCCGAGCACGATGCCGAGTTCGGGCTCGTGGCCCTGCTACGGATTCTGGTACGGCGCCACAGCGTGCCGATCATCGCCGCGGGTGGTCTGATGGATGGCACGGCCATTCACGGCGTACTGTCCATGGGCGCAGCCGCGGCCCAGCTGGGCACGGCGTTCGTGGCCTGTCCGGAATCCGCGGCGGCGCCGGCCTATCGGGATGCCCTGCGCCTGGGCCAGGCCACCGAGATCACGCAGGCCATCTCGGGGCGGCCGGCGCGGGGCTTGGTCGGCCCGTTTCAAAGTGACATTGCGCCGGGCGCGCCCTGGGTGCCGGACTACCCGTTGGCCTATGATGCCGCCAAGCAGCTCCACGCGGCGGCCAAGGCCAACAACGATCATCGCTATGCCCCGAACTGGGCGGGCCAGGGCGTGGCTCTGAGTCGTGAGATGCCAGGCGCCGAGCTGGTGGCCGTCCTGGTCGAGGAAATGAAGACCTGATCAGTTCTCGGGCGTACGGGCTGCCTCACCCCAGAGCTTGTCCAGCGTACGATCACGCCCGCAGGCATTGCGATAGAACTTGTAGCGCAGCGGATTCTTCTCGTAGTAGTTCTGGTGATAATCCTCGGCCGGGTAGAACGTCACCGCCGGCACGATCTCGGTCGTGATGGGCGACGGCGCACTGTCGCTTTGCTGTAGCGCCTGCTTCGAGGCCTTGGCGGCCTGCATCTGCTTGGCGTTCACGGCAAAGATCTCGGCGCGATAGGAGTCGCCGCGGTCACAGAACTGGCCCTTGGCATCCGTGGGGTCGACGTTGTGCCAGAACACCTGCAGCAGATGATCGTAGCTGACCTGGCCCGGGTCATAGACCACCTTGAGCGCCTCGGCGTGGCCGCTGGTTTCCGAGGTGACGTCCTCGTACGACGGATCGGCCACATGGCCGCCGGTATAGCCGCTGATGGTCTGTTTTACGCCCTTGATGGGGTCAAAGGCTTCTTCCATGCACCAGAAACAGCCCCCGGCGAAGATCGCCACGGCTTGATCGGCCCCGGCGTTGGATTTAAAGGCATCCTGGGGCGCGGCCAATGCCGGCGCGGCCACGGTCAGCAGCAGGGCGAGAGATAAGAGGGTTCGTTTCATGAGCGTCGACGTCGAGTTGCGCGTTACAACCGACTATACGCCGACGCCCGTGTGATCGAGGCAGTCTAGGTGGTATCTAGCCGCGGGCTTCCAGCTCCGGCAGGCCACGGGCCAGCCAGGCCGCGGCCGCTGCGGGCACCACCAGTGCGGCAACGGCTGCAGCGGCTCCGAACAGGCCGATCGCGGCGATCAGGCCGCCGCCGGCCAACAGGATGATGCCGATCGTGGTGTTGGCCACGGCCGTCAGCTGGGCCCGGTCGTCGGCGGTGCCCAGATCGGTGAGATAGGTCTTGCGGCCCAGGCGTACGCCGGCATGAATCCCGGCCAGCAGGAAATAAGCGGCGGCGAACGGCCAGACGCCGGCCCAGCTGCCCAAACCGCTGACAACGACGAGCGCGACCACGGCATTCAACACCGCGGCCGCCAGGCCCGTCAGCATCATCACCTGTCGCGCCGAATAATCAGAAAACCGGCCCCAGAACGGGGCCGAGACCAACGAGGCCAGGCCCGACAGGCCAAGCAGCACGGCCAGATGGCCGATCGAGGCATCGCCCGCGGCGCGGGCCAGCTGGGCATAATAGGGCGCGGCCAGGGCAGTTGCGATCAGCAGCCCCCGCACAGCGATGAAGCGCCCGAAGGCCGGCTTGTCGCGAATGAGTGACAGGCTCGACAGCGCGGTCTTGAGCGCGTTGCCCGCTCCTTCGGTGGCACCGGCGAATTCACGCAAGCATGCGAAAACGCCGGCGGCGACCAGCCACAGCCCGCCGGCGATTATCAACAGGCCGAGAATCGGGGCGAAATCACGGGCGCCGGGCACGAAATACAGCACCAGGCCGAGGATAACGGCCAGGCCGCCGGCGCCGCTGGCGGCGTAACCGGAGACCGTGCCGCGCCGTGTCTTGGCAATCGTCTTGCCCTGAACGTCCTTGTACGAGACCGAGCACACGCCGCGGCCCAGGGAGAAAACAGCCAGCAGCCCCAGAATCGCAAGGCCCGCCCGGGGCGGGGAGAACAACAGCGCTGCGCCGATCATGGCCAGAACCATCAGCCCCTGCACGAGCGAGCCGGCCACCCAGAACCACTTGCGTACCGGGGCCTGGCGGATCCAGCCGGCCACGACCAGCTGGGGCAGCAAAGCCAGAGACTCACGAATGGGCACCAGCATCCCGGCCATCCAGACCGGCGCGCCCAGGCTTGCCAACAGCCAGGGCAGTACAAGCTTGGGGCTGGCCAGCAGATCGCCGGCCTTGGTGGCGAACAGCGATATCAGATGGATGAAGAAATTGGGTGGCTGCTCGCGACAGGCCGATTCCGAGATATCGGTACAGACCCGAGCGTGTTCGTCGCCGGTGACCAGATCATAGAGATCGCGGACCGGCCCATCCTCGGGCCGCGGTGTCGTGGCGCGATCACGCGCGGCGGTGGTACTCACGCATCTTTCTCCCTTTCAGACATGCGCCCCGATCATTGGATGCCGGCGCGCGAGGTGCGGCGTCTCCAGTCGCCTTCGATGATGACCGGCCAGTCGCGCTTGCGCATGGCGGCCCAGACATAGATCCAGGCCGGGCCATAATCGGTGTCGATGACGCGGCGCGAATAGAACACCGGATACGATTCCAGCGTATCGAGATTCGCCAGGGTGGCCGTATCCACGCGATAGACGTCGCCCACCAGAGCGGTATGGCCATAGGGCAGGGCCGCCGGATACGGGCCCGTATCGCACAGCGTATAGGCGGCCGCCGAGACCGCCGGGCCGAGATGCCGCGCCCGGGCAAGCCAGTGTGCGTTGCGCTCGCCGGGGCGCAGGGTGCCGTAAACGAAAACCAGATCGGTCGCTGTCATTGCCACACGAGATGAACTGCGAAGCCGCCATTCTAGGGCGTGTTGATATGACATTCGAGTCCGTGTCCGGCGCTGCTGTACGCCAGTTTGAGACGCGACCAGCCCAGCATGGCATGCTGCCCTGGTGGGACAGCGCGTGGTCGCGGCGTGCGACGACACCTGGCGCGAAGCGTCGGGCCGCGGGCCGATGTCGCCCTGGCGCCGGCGTGTCGTACCGGCGTGCATGCCCACGCGGTTCTCGTACGACACATCAACAGGCCCTTGCGACCATGCAGGACACGACCCACCCGCAACCGCCGGTCGCGATTCGTCAGGCTGCCACTGTGGCCGTTCTGGCCGATGCGCGGGACGGTCTGCGCGTACTGTTACTGCGCCGGGCGGCCAGCCATGTCTTCGGAGCCGATGCCGATGTCTATCCCGGCGGAGCCGTGGATGCGGCCGACCACCACGAGGCCAGTGCAGACGCGGCGTATCGCCGTGCGGCGATACGCGAATGCTTTGAAGAAGCGGGCCTGCTCGTGGCGCTGACGGCCGAGCCGGCCGGCTCGGCCGCTGATATCGCCGCAACGCGGGCCGCGCTCTGTGCCGGCGAGATCGACTGGCGCGAATGCTGTTGCCGACTGGCGCTGTCGTTTGAGGCAGACGCCCTCGTGGCCTTTGCCCACTGGACTACACCGGCCGGTGCGCCCAAACGTTATGCCACCCAGTTCTATGCCGTGGCTGCCCCCGCCGGCCAGATCGCCACGGCCGATGGCGAAGAAACCACGCAGGCCGAGTGGGTCTTGCCGAGCAAGGCGCTTGCCGAGGCCCGCGCCGGCCAGCGTCTGCTCATGACGCCGACGCGGGCCACGCTGGAACAGCTTGTCGGCTTCGACTCGGTGGCCACTGCTTTGGCGGGGTTGAATGGCAGCGCGGTGGCCGGCGATGAGCGCTGAGCGCGCGACCGATGATCAGGCCGGACTGGTCGTCGGCCGCCCAGTGCGTGTCGCGCCCGGCATCATCCGTGTGCTCGCCCCCAACCCGTCCCCGATGACCGGACCGGGCACGAATAGCTATATTGCAGAAGGCCCCCGGGCTCTGATCATCGACCCCGGACCGGATGATCGTGAGCATCTGGAGAAACTCGCGCAGCTGGCCGGGCCGGGGGTTCGGGCGATCTGCCTGACCCATCGCCACAGTGATCATGCCGCCGGCGCGGCCCGGCTGGCCGCGATGACCGGCGCGCCGATCCGTGCCTGGCCGAAGACGGCGCTTGGCGAGCACGACAGTGCGATCGTCAACGAGGCGCCGCTTGTCGAGGGCGAACGTCTCACGGCCGGCGGCCAGAGGCTTGCCGTCTGGCACAGCCCGGGCCATGCCGCCGATCACGTGGTCTTCGCCGCCGACCAGGCCAATCTGCTCATCGCCGGCGATACGCTCATGCAGGCCGCCACGGTCGTGATCCTGCCGCCCGATGGGCGCATGGCCGATTATCTGGCCACGCTCGACCGGCTGGCCGGGCTGGCGCCGCAACGTATCGCCCCGGCACATGGCGCGCTGATCGACGACGCCCCGGGGGAGATCGCGCGTGTCAAAGCCCATCGCCTGAGGCGAGAAGCCCAGATCGCCGAGCGGCTGGGCGGTCACGCCCAGTCGCCCGAGGCGTTGGTGGCCCGACTGTATCCCGAGCTGTCGGCCGCACTGGTGCCCGTGGCCGCGCGCCAGGTGCTGGCGCATCTCATCCATCTGGACGAGCAGGGCCGTGCCGTGTTCGGCCCCGATGGCTGGCGTGGCGCATAGCGCGCTCAGTGGCTATGCGTCTTGCCCGAGGACATGAACAGCGACAACGGCACGAGAGCCGCGATGACCATGCCCAGAAGCCAGTAGTCATCCAGAAACGACAGCAGCTGGCTTTGTGAGGCCACCATGTTGGCGATCGTGGCCTGTGCCTGTTGCCGGGCAGCGTCCATCGAGGCGCCCGCGGCCATGAAGTGCTGGGTGAGCTGCTCGGTCAGCGACTGGGTCTGGTGATCGTACGGCGTGATGTTTTCCACCAGCACGTTGTGATGATACTGCCCGCGTCGGGCCAGCCAGGTGGTGGCCAGCGAGATCCCCACACTGCCCCCGACGTTGCGTGCCAGGTTGACCAGTGCGCTGACCTGATCGGTCTTGTCGGCCGGCACGCCGACGTAGGCGATGCTCGTGACCGGAATGAAGATGAAGGCCAGGCCGAGCGTCTGCAGACAGCGTGCGGCCACCAGCTGGGTGAACGAGCTGTCCATATTGAACGTGGTCATGTGAAACATGGACAGGGCGACCACGCTCAGCCCGCCGCCGACCATCCAGCGGGCGTCGAGCTTGCCGGACAATACCCCCACGATCGGCATCATGAACACGATCACCAGGCCGCCGGGCGAGATCACGAGTCCGGCGAGCGTTGCCGTATAGCCCAGCACGCGCTGGACGAACTGCGGGATCAGCAGGGTCGAGCCGAAAAGCACGAAGCCCAGCATGAACATCATTACGCTCGAGATCGCGAAGTTGCGATATTTGAACAGGCGCAGATCCATGATCGGATCATCCTGCATGGGCTCCCAGATGATCAGCGCCAGGATCGACAGCCCTGCCAGTACCGCCATGGTCGTGATGAACGGCGAGGCCAGCCAATCTGCCTGCTGGCCACGATCCAGCAGTATCTGCAGACACCCCAGGCCCACGATGAGCAGGGCGAAGCCGATATAGTCCACCCGAAAGCCGCTGGCCATCTTGGCCCTGCGTGCTTTTTCATAGGCTGGCGAATCCTTGACCAGTGCCAACGACAGGGCAACGAGCACGCCGCCGACCGGTACGTTGAGCAGGAAGATCCAGTGCCAGGACACGTTATCGGTGATCCAGCCGCCCAGTGTGGGCCCGATGGCCGGAGCAAAGACCACGGCGATGCCATAGATCGAGAACGCCATGCTGCGCTGGCTGGGCGGGAAGGAATCCGCCAGGATCGCCTGGGCCACGGGCTGCAGGCCCCCGCCGGCCGCGCCCTGAATGATACGAAACACCACCAGCCAGCCCAGCGAGGGTGCCAGTCCACAGGCCAGCGAGGCGATCGAGAAACACACGATCGAGCCGATGAAATAGCGCTTGCGCCCGAAGACCTGGGAAAACCAGCCCGAGGCCGGCAACACGATGGCATTGGCCACCAGATAAGCCGTGAGCACCCAGGTGGCTTCATCCTGACTGGCCGACAGCGACCCCGCGATATGGGCCAGGCTCACGTTGGCGATGGAGATATCCAGCACCTCCATGAAGGCCGCCAGGCCCACGACAACGGCGATCAGCCAGCGCCCGGCGGGATATTCCGCGCGCGCGGCGATCGCGGCCGGATCCTCGTGCGCGGCTGTGTGGCTCATGAGCCGTTATCGGATCGCGGTGGGGCCGGCGGCGGGGCCACCGCGGTGGCATCCGTGGCGCTGTGATCGACCGGCACGATACGGCCGGCGGTATTGATCGTGGGCACGACCGACAGCCCCGGGGAGATCGCCAGGCCCTGAAGCTGTTCGGGTTTGGAAAACACCAGTTTGATCGGCACACGCTGGACGATCTTGACGAAATTGCCGGTCGCGTTCTGGGGAGGCAGCAGAGAGAACGTCACGCCCGTGCCGGCCTGGATCGACTCCACGCGTCCGGCGAACTCACGCCCGGGGTAGGCATCGATCTCCATCGTCACGGGTTGGCCGGGCCGCACGCGATCGAGTTGGGTTTCCTTGTAATTGGCCACCACCCAGGGATCGTTCTCGACCACGGCCATGGCGGCCTCGCCGGCGTTGACATGGCTGCCGGTCACGATCGATTTCTGGGCGACCTTGCCGGCGTGCGGCGCTCGTAGCTCGGTATACGACAGGTTCAGCCGCGCCTGGCGCAGCCGGGCCTTGGCCTGAGCGATCTTGGCCTTGGCCGATGAGGCCTGCGAGGCCTTGAGTTTGATACGGTCCGGCGAGGCCTGGGCCTGGGCCAGCTGGGCCCGAGCCTGGCGCACCTGGGCTTCGGCCTGGCTGGCCTGGGTTCGGCGCTGATCCAGTGACTGCTCGGAAACCTCGCGCTTGTCGTAAAGCGCCTCGTAACGCGCAGCATCGGCCCGGGCGCGTCGTGCCTCGGCCCGGGCGGATTCGAGTGCGGCCCGGGCATTGTCGATATCGGCCGACGATGTCTTCTTGGTGACCGACAGATCGCGCTGGCTGGCGGCATAAGACGCCCGCGCGGCCTCGAGATTGGCCTCGGCCCGGGCCAGCTCGGTCTGGTAGTCGGCCGGATCCAGCGTGAACAAGACATCGCCGGCGGCCACATGTTCGTTGTCGCGCACGAACACCTTGGCCACCGTGCCGGTCACGCGGGGCGCGATCCGGGCGATATCCGCCTGCACATAGGCATCGTCGGTGCTCACCAGGTGGCGATGAAGGTACCACCAGGCCAGCCAGGCCAGACCCAACAGGGCAATGAGCACCACGGCGAGCAGTGCCGCGCGCCGGCCTTTCTTCTTCCTGGGCGCATCGCCCGGTGCATCGCCCGGTGCATCGCCCGGTGCATCGCCCGGCGTGTTGGCGGTCGGCGCGGTGTCGTTGTCGCTGGCACTCATGGGCGCATCGGATGGTTGAGAGAGAATTGACCGGCACGGCCCAGGGCCGCGGCCAGATTGATCCGGGCCCGGGTGTATTCGGCCAGGGCATCGATACGCCGGCTGCGGGCCGCGGCCAGCGCGGTCTGGGCCTGAATGACCTCCACGTTGTCGGTCACGCCGTGGGCAAAACGATCCTGTGACCGGGTGAGCTCCTGCAACGCCAGCTCCTGGTTCGAGCGCGCCGCCCGGACCCGGGCATCAAGCGTGCCCAGTGTCTCGCGTGAGGTACGGACATCGGCCTCGATCTCGTCGCGGGTGTCGCGAAAACGGATCTTTTGCTGGTTGAGCCGGCTGGCTGCGGAATCGATACGCCCGCTGATCGCCCCGCCGTCGAATATCGGCACATTCAAGGTCGCGCCCACGGCATAGGTCGGGCGGGCGTTTTCGCTCGGCGTATTGCCCGATTCGCCGTAGGCGGCTTCCAGACCCAGCGTAGGCAGGCGCTGACCCCTGGCAGCGGCCAGGCCATGCGCACTTTGATCGATACGCAGCCGCGCCATGGTCAGCTCGGCGCGCTGATCGAAAGCAGTTGTGAGATCACCATCGATCGTACCGAGCGGCATGGGCCGAAAGACCAGCGTATCGGTGAGTTTCAGCGGCTGGCCCAGCGGCAGGCCGGCGGTGCGGGCCAGGCGAATCCGAGCCCGGACAGCCTCGGTCTGGCGCTGGGCCAGCCGGGCCCGGGCCTCGGCCAGCCGCGAGCGGGCACGGGTGACATCGACCCCGGTGGCCACGCCGACGGTTTCCTGATCCCGTGCCAGTTTCAGCAAAGCTTCGGCCTGATCGATATCGGCCCGGGCGGCCGTGATCTTGGCGTTGGCCGAGGCCAGCGCCACATAGTCCAGCTCGGCCTGAGCCGCGACCTGCTCCTCGGCGACCTCGAGCCGCGCCCGGGCGGCTTGCTCGCCGACCTTGGCCTGCTTGTATGTCTGCCAGGCGCTGTAGTCGAACAGGGTCTGGCGTAGATGGGCACGGGCATCGAAGACGTTGTAAGTCACCGTGGTCGGGAAATTCAGATCGATACCGCTGGTGGCCAGCGCGTTGCCGGCGCTGCCCAGATCCGAGCCGAAATCAAAACCCTGGGCTGCCAGATTGGTCTGGCGCCGTTGTTGCGATATGCGGCCCGACAGATGTGGCAGGAAAGCCGCCCGTGCAGTGACCCGCCGGCCGGCGGCATCGGCCTGGTTCGCACGGGCCAGCAGAGGGTCTACGTTGTGGGCCAGCGCGCCGTCGATCGCGGCCTGTAGCGATAGGGGCCGGCCACTGTCCGTCGAGGCCCCGGCCGCGGCGCCGGCCACGCATAGCAGTGTGATGAGCAGGGCCCGGCGGGGGCGCGTCGCGTGCATCAGACCGGCTCCTGATTCAGGCGGATCAACAGATCCCGCAGTTGATCCTGCTCGGGCTCACTCAGCGGGGCGAGCAGCTCGTCGCGCGCCGCACGCACCGCCGGCGCGAGCTCGGCCAGCAGGGCCGTGCCGGCTGCGGTGAGCGCGATCACATGGGCCCGACGATCGGCCGGGTCGCGCTGGCGGGCCGCCAGGCCACGTTTTTCCATGGCATCCACGAGATAGGTCACCGTCGTGCGATCCAGGCCCAACGCCTCGGCGATCTGGCTCTGCCAGAGCCGCTCGTGGGCCTCGAGCAGCAGCATCACCGCATATTCGCGGCCCGAGACATCCAGTTCCCGGGTGTGCTCGGCGAACAGCACGAGCTGGCGTTGATAGGCCCGCGAAAGCAGATAGGGCAGACGCGCACGGATAGAGTCGGGCAGACGAACGGACACGGCCAGGCGGTTTATGATCTGTCAGCCGAATATTAGCCCGGCTAGATAGTCAGTCGTCAAGATTACTGGCCTATACCTTTGTTACATCAGGCAATGATGCGCTGTCAGCAGGGAAAGGCGCGTTCGATGAGCGCCGGGGCGCGCGGGCCGAGTCTCGCGGTGCCATATGCCCGGGATCGTCGTGGCCCGAATCTGGCCTCGCAGAACGCAGCCCCCACCCAATCCGCCTCGCCCTGGAGCAGCACAGCGGCCTGCAGCGCCTGGGCGGCCTCTCCGGCGACCTCGCGGGCCGCGGCCGGGGCCGGCGTATCCGCCAGCGTGTCTTTAAGCCGTGCCACATGGGCATCGAACAGGGGATGTCGGCCCGCGGCCCCGGCCAGTTCATCGAACAGCGCGGTCCTGGTTTCAGGCGTGCGCTCCAGTGCGCGCAGCATGTCCAGACACTGCACGTTGCCTGCCCCTTCCCAGATCGAGTTCAGCGGCGATTGGCGAAACAGCCGCGGCATGATCGAGGTCTCGATATAGCCGGCGCCGCCCAGACACTCCTGGGCCTCGTTGACCGCCGCCGGCGCGCTGCGACAGATCCAGTATTTACCGATCGGCGTGGCCAGGCGTGCCAGCATCCGCTCGTGCGAGCGCGGGCTCTCGAACGCCCGGGCGACACGCATCGACAAGGCCAGCGCGGCCTCGGATTCCAGTGCCAGATCGGCCAGTACCTCGGCTTGTAACGGCTGGTCGACGAGGGCGGTGCCGAAGACCTCGCGGGCCCGGGCATGATGAATGGCCTGTACGAGAGCCGCGCGGATCAATGCCGCCGAGCCCAGCATGCAGTCCAGCCGGGTCTGGGCCACCATGTTCAGGATCGTGGCCACGCCGCGGCCGGGCTCGCCGATACGTCGGGCCTGGGCCTCCCGGAACTCGGCCTCGGACGAGGCATTGGCCCGATCGCCCAGTTTGTCCTTGAGCTGGATGATATCGACGGCGTTGCGCGTGCCGTCCTCGCGCCAGCGCGGGAGAAAGAAACAGGACAGCGCGGCGGCCGCCCCCGGCGACCGATCCTGCAACGATTGATCCTGGGCCAGCACGATGAAGGCATCGCTCATGGGGGCCGAGAAGAACCACTTGTGCCCGGTCAGGGCATACTGATCGCCGGCGATCGGCTTGGCCCGCGTGGTGTTGGCGCGCACGTCCGAGCCGCCTTGTTTTTCGGTCATGCCCATGCCGATGCTGGCGGCGTGCTTGTCGGCGATGGGCCGGTTGCGTGGGTCGTAGTCGGCCGCCAGCACCTTGTCGAGCCAGCCATCCAGGGCCGGGCCGGCCTGGCGCAGCACCGGCACGGCGGCATGCGTCATGGTGGTGGGACAGGCGGTGCCGGCCTCGAACTGGTTATGCAGATAGAACAGCGCGCTGCGCAGCACCTGCGCGCCCGGGCGGGCGTCCGTCCATCTCAGCGCGTGCAGCCCGTGGTGGCGGGCGGCTTGCATACAGCTGTGATACGCCGGGTGAAACTCGACCTCGTCGATCCGCCGGCCCGCCGCGTCGTAGCGGAAAAGCTCGGGCGGATGGGCGTTGGCACGCGCGCCGGCGCGCAGCAGGGTGGAGCCGGCCACGTCGCCGTAGGCAAGCAGGCGCTCGTGGCCCCAGGCGGCGCCCTCACGCAGCAACGCATCGACAAGCGCGGGATCACGCGCGGCGGCGTTGTAATCGATCAACGCCTCGGGCTGATTGGTTACCGAATGGGTATCGAATACGTCGCGCGGGCGATAGGCATCGTGAAACATGACAGCACACCGATCAGATCAAGCCTCGGCTAACGCTTACCACGCGGCGGGCTGTGTGTCATGGGCATGAAAAAGCCGGCGCGGGACGTCGCCGGCGCCGGCTGCGGCACGAGGCATACCCTCGAAACCCGTCAGAGCCGACAGGGGACGCGGCGCTGAATAATCACTGTCACCCCTGTTCGTGACACGGGTATGACGTTACGCCGCGATCCGCTTGATCGGCGCGAAGCCACCGACNAAAGAAATTTCNGGCTCCAGCCAGTAGCCGGTGGNNGCTTCCACGCGTTTCTGGACNTGCATGATCANCGCACAGACCTCNGCNGCGGTGGCGGCCCCGCGGTTGACGATGATNTTGGCNTGTNGNNGCGAGATCTGGGCNTCGCCCACGGNNAAGCCTTTCAGNCCGGCTTCGTCGATCAGCCGGCCGGCGCCGATGCCGTCGATCTTCTTGAAGATCGAGCCGGCCGAGGGTTCGGCGTCCAGCGGCGGGTGACGCTCGGCGCGCCAGCGCAGGTTCTCGTCCATGATGCGGGCCAGGGCTTCGCCGTGGCCGGGTTCGAGTTCGAACGTGGCGGATAGCACGATATCGTCGCGCCCGTGCAGCACCGANTGGTCATAGCCGAATTCGAAGTAATCCACGTCCACGCGCCGGCGCACGTTGTCCGCGCCCAGGATATCCGCACTGTGCAGCACCTCGCCGATGAACATCGTGCGCTCGCGCGCCGGCGCCGGCGATAGGAAATGCAGGTTCTGCCAGAGCGCGCCGCCCACGGTCGAGGGAATGCCGACATAGTGCTCGAGCCCGGACAGGTCATGGGCCACGGCGGTATCGATCACGTCGGGATAGATCAGCGCGCCGCTGGCCGCGGTCACGAANGTGCCGCGTACCGACACGCCNCGNGCGCGATTGGCAATCACAAGCCCGGCAAAGCCGCGATCGCCGATCAGGATATTGGCGCCGGCCCCCAGCAGGAAATAATCGATATCCAGCTCGCGGGCTACGCGCACCGCGGTGGCCAGGGCCTCGGCGGTGGTGGCCTCGAACAACAGGGCGGCTGGCCCGCCGATCTTGAAGCTGGTCTGGCCGGCCAGCGCCACGTTGCGGTGCAGCCCCGGGCCGAGACGGCGGGCTAGCTCACGCTGCTGGGCCCGGCTCGGGCGACGCGGATTACGCATGACGAATTGACAAGGTCTGGCAATGCGGGAATGGTCGGGGTCGGCGTGTCACTTTGCAAGCGCGGCCGGCCCACGCGGGCGCAGCACCTCGGGTAAGCTGAAGGCCGTTTCTCGACAACCACGAGCCCGGCTTGGCTTTTCATCCTCGTATCGTCATCTTCGATCTTGACGTCACGCTGACGGAATACGACACGTTTCTGCCGTTTCTGTTTGGCTATCTGCGCCAGTATCGCAAGCGCCGCAGCCTCAAGCTGTATCGCCTGCCGCTGAACCTGCTGAAGTTCTGGCACTGGGGCAATCGCACGTGGATGAAGACCGAGATGCTCAAGGCCTTCATGGGCGGCGAGCCGCGTGAGCGTATCGCCGGCTGGGTGGACCAGTTCGTCGAAGAGCTCATGCAGGACAGCATGCGNGAGCAGGGCCTGGCCGAGCTGCGGGCCTATCAGGCCCAGGGCATTCGCGTGATTCTGGCCTCGGCCAGTTTCGATATCTATGTCGATGCCATCGCCCGGCGCCTGGGGATCGAGGAAGTGCTGGCCACCCGGGCCAAGTGGGATCGGCGTGATCGACTGGCCGGCATGGACGGGGCCAACTGCCGGGACGACGAGAAGCTACGCCGGGTGAAGACTGTGGCCGATATGCCCGCCGACGGGCAGGGTGTGGCGGCCTATTCGGACTCCCACGCTGATCTGCCGCTGCTGGGCTGGGCCGAGCACGGGGTGGCGGTGTGCCCGTCCAAGCGGCTGTTTCATCAGGTCGCCGGCCTCGGGCTCGAGGTGGCGCGCTGGTAGCCACTGCCGCCGGTCGATAGGCGTACACTGGGCACGTCATCGACCGGTGGGCAGGGCGCGGGCACTGCGACCGACTGCGCGCCGGTCGCCCGGTCTCGTCGCCCAAGAAGTATCCATGTCGTCCTTGTTCTATCAAATACAGCCCAGCGATCCCGCGGCACACCGGTTCACGGTGGATCTGTCGTTCACGGCCGTGCCCGGCGAGACGCTCGGCCTGAATCTGGCGACCTGGATTCCGGGCAGCTATGTCCTGCGCGATTTCGCCCGGCATCTGTTGTCGATCCAGGCCTGGGCCGGTGATNNGGNCTGT
>PBAO01000002.1:60305-72274 GCA_002715985.1 Lysobacterales bacterium
GNNNGCGNTNACGCACAGCCGCTGGGNNATCACNCCNGNCCNGGCNGANGTGACGGTGCGCTGTGTCTTNTATGCCCGNGANGCCTCGGTGCGTGCGGCGTTTCTCGACGANACCCGCGGGTTTTTCAATTTCACNTCGCTGGCTNTCTGGCCGGACGGCATGCGNGATGTGCCGGTACGGGTCGCGCTGGTGCCGCCGGCAACACCGGCAGACTGGCAGCTGGTCACCACGCTCGCGCCGNTCGAGATCGCNGCCGATGGTTTCGGTGTCNANGNGGCCGANCACTACGATGATCTGATCGATCATCCGGTGGCGATGGGNCGTGCCATCGAGGCCGTGGATTTCTCGGTNCGNGGCGTGGCGCACAGTTTTGTCCTNCTGGGCGGGCACGATGCCGATACGCGCCNNCTGGCGATNGATCTGGCGGCCNTCTGCGAAGCCCAGGCCCGGGTTTTCGGCGTNTTGCCGGCNGNGCAGTATCGNTTNTTNGCGCATGTNGTGGCCCGNGGCTATGGNGGNCTGGAGCATCGCGAATCCAGCGTGCTGGANATCNCGCGNCACAGCCTGCCCAGTGCNGCACGCGCCGTTGAGACGCACGGGCGCGACACGGCCTATGAAACGCTGCTGGGCCTGGCCAGCCACGAGTATTTNCATCTCTGGAACGTCAAGCGGATTCGCCCGGCGGCCGTGGCGGCCTCGGATCTATCGCGCGAAGCTTATTTCCGGGATTTGTGGGCCTATGAGGGCATCACCAGCTATTACGATGATCTGGGGCTGGCGCGTGCGGGCATTCTCGACGAGGCAGGCTATCTTGAGCGTCTGGCCAAGTTGGGCACGCGTATCGCCCGCACGCCGGGCGGGCGGCAACAAAGCCTGGCCGAAAGCTCGTTCGATGCCTGGCTGAAGTTCTACCAGCCCGACGAGAACACGCCCAACGCCGTGATCAGCTATTACGGCAAGGGCGCGCAGTTGGCCCTGGCGCTGGATCTGAAACTGCGCCGGGCCAGCGACGGCGGCCTGTCGCTGGATGATGTGATGCGCCAAGCCTGGCAGCGCTACGGGGCACACGAGATACCGGCGCCGGAAAACGCCCTGGCCGATATCGCCATCGAATGGGCGGCGGCCCGGGCAGGCATCGATCTGGCGCCGTTCTTCGAGCACTACCTGAACAGCCCGGTGGATATCGCCTGGGCCGAGGATCTGTCGGCCTTCGGCGTCACGGCCACATGCCAACCGGGCGACGACGAAGCCGCGATCCTGCAAGGCCGGCTGGGCATTGCCCGCAGCGAACAGCCGGGCGCGCCGATCCGCGTGGTCTATGACGACTCGCCGGCACAGGCAGCCGGGCTGTCGCCCGGCGATCGGCTGATCGCCATCGACGGTATCGAGGCCGGGGCCACGCTGTCCGGGGCGCTGGCACGTCTCCCGGCCGGGGCACGTCTGCGCCTGCACCTGTTTCGCGACGATCGGCTGCTCGAGCGTGAGTTGATCATCGGCGACGCGGCGGCACCGGAATGGCGGCTTGAGATCGATACCGCGGCCGAGCCGGCNGCCCATGCCCGTCGCCGGGCCTGGTTGGGCCATGNGCCGGCAGGCGGCTAGCGCGATGCGCCCGGCGCACTGGATACCCGCCGACGGAGCCACCACACTCTGCGAGCTGTTCGCCGCGCGGGTGGCTGCTACGCCGGATGCGCCCGCTTATCGCTTCTATTCGCCGCGCAAGAGCGCCTGGCGCACGCTGTCCTGGGCCGAGGCCGAAACCCGTGTGGCCGCCTGGACACGCGTACTGCACGCCCACGGCGTGATCCCCGGCGATCGTGTCGCGATCATGCTGCGAAACTCACCGGAATGGCTGTGCGTGGAGCAGGCCGTGATGCGCCTGGGCGCGATGAGCGTGGGGCTGTTCTGTGCCGACACGCCGGCCAGCAACGCGCATCTGGTCGCCCATAGCCAGGCCCGGGTGCTGGTGGCGGTCAAGGCCAGTTGGGTAACGCGGATTCTGGACGCGGATGACTGTGAGGCGCTCGAGACGGCGCTGGTGTTCACCGGCACCTGGGCTGAGGCGCCCCGGCTGGCCAGCGCCGATGATGCCCTGGCCGGCGCTCGCGCGTTGCCCGATCCGGCTCTGGCCTGGCCAGCGCCCGATACCGTGGCCAGCCTGATCTATACCTCGGGCTCGTCGGGCCGGGCGCGCGGGGCGATGCTTACCCATGCGAGCCTGTTGTTCAACGCCCAGAGCGTTGCCGATGTGCTGCCCGGCGTGCTCGATGAGTGCGCGCTGTCCTACGTGCCGCTGGCGCACAGCTATGAGCGCGTGGCCGATATCTATCGCGCGATGATCACCGGCGCCCGGATCGTGTTCTGTCGTCATCCGCGGTTTCTGGGTCTCACGCTGGCGCGCGAGCCGGTCACCACGCTGATCGGCGTGCCGCGCATCTATGAGCGCTTCTATATCGAGCTGCATCGTTGGCTCTCACGCCGGCCCCGGCTGATTCGTCGTCTGGTGGCCACGACCATCAACGTGGGCGAGTCGGTGTTCGAGCGCCGCCAGGGCCGCGGGCGGTTTGCGCTCGGCCATCTGGCGTGGCCGTTGTTGCAGTATTTCGTGGCCCGGCGTTGTCTGCGCCTGTTTGGCGCGGACATGCAGATCGCGGTCTCCGGTGCGGCCGCGTTGCCGTATCCGGTTGCGCGCACGCTCATCGGGCTGGGCCTGCCGGTGCTGCAGGGCTACGGGCTGACCGAGGCCGGGCCGGTGGTCAGCGTCAATCGCGTGGACGACAACGCCATCGACAGCGTTGGGCTGGTATTGCCCGGCGTGGCGACACGCGTCGGGCCGGACAACGAGCTGCTGGTGCGCTCACCCAGCGTCATGCAGGGCTACTGGCGTGATCCCGAGGCCACGGCGCGGGTGCTCTCGCCCGGCGGCTGGCTGCATACCGGCGACAAGGTCAGCCGCCTGGACAAGAAACGGCTGTATCTGACCGGGCGCATGAAAGAAGTCATCGTGATGACCTCGGGTGAAAAAGCCTCGCCCGAACCGCTGGAGGAGGCTCTGCGCCTGGACCCGCTGGTGACACGCGCCATCGTGGTGGGTGAGGCCCGGCCCGTACTGGCGGCCGTGGTCAGCTGCCCGGCCCATCGGCTGACGCCCATCATGCGCCGGCTGGGCCTGGATCCCGACGCGCCCGAGGCACTGGCCAGCGCCCGGCTGGAGAATTATTTCATCGAGCGCCTGGCCAAATTCACCACCGGTTTTCCGGCCCATGCCCAGATTCGGCGCGTGGCCGTGGTCACCGATGCCTGGCGACAGGACAACGGCCTGGTCACGGCCACCGACAAGGTACGCCGGCGTCGTGTGGCCAAGCGTTATGCCGCGGCTATCAACCGGCTGTACGGGCGTCGCGCAGCGTCTGACAAGACTGACGTGTCTGAAAACACGAACCTCGGATGACGGTCGTGGGCATCATCGCGGCACTGGCGGCGGCATACCTGATCGGCTCGGTGTCCGGGGCGCGGGTGCTGGCCGGGGCATTCGCCGCGCCGGATATCCGCACGCTGGGCAGCGGCAATGCCGGCACGAGCAATGCCTGGCGTATCGGCGGGCGCGGCTATGGCGCGGCCGTATTGGGCTTCGATCTGCTCAAGGGCGCCGTGGCGACCGGGCTGGCCGCTGCGCTCGCGCCGATCATGCCGTGGCCGGCGGTGGCGGGTTTCGTGGCGGTCGTCGGCCATGTGTGGCCGGTCTTCCACGGATTTCGTGGCGGCAAGGGGCTGGCAACGGCGGCCGGCGTGCTGGTCTTTCTGGCGCCGGTCGTGCTCGTGACGGCGCTCGCGGTCTTCGGCGCCACGCTCTGGGCCCGGCGGATCGTGAGCCTGGCCAGTCTGGCCGCACTGGCCGTGGCCGGTTCCTTTGCGTTGCTCGCGGCGTTCATGGACGGGCCGGTACGGGCACTGATCGGCGGGCTGTGCGTGCTGCTGGTCGTCACCCATCGCGAGAACATCGTGCGTCTGCGCCTGGGACAAGAGCCGCGGATTCGGCGATGAGCCAGCCGGTCGGCGTATCTGATCATATCGAGGCGCCTGATCCGGTGCTGGCCGCGCTCGCCGACGGGGCCTGGCATCGCGGCCCGGTGCTTGCCGAGGCACTCGGCGTCACCCGGGCCGCGATCTCGGCGCGTATCGCCCGGCTGCGCCAGCGCGGCCTGGCCATCCATAGCGTGACCGGGCGCGGGTATCGCCTCGCCGGGCCGCTCGACCTGCTGAATGGCCCGGCCGTGCGCGCCGCGCTCGGGGTGGCGGCGGGCCGCATGCTCGATCAGCTGGTGGTGCTGCAATCGATCGACTCGACCAACAGTTATGTCGGGGCCTGTGAAGACGGGCTGACCCGGGCGTGTCTGGCCGAACAACAGACTGCCGGGCGCGGGCGAGACGGGCGGGCCTGGGTATCGCCCATGGCGGCCAATCTGTATCTGTCCGTCGGGCGTGATCTGGCGCCCCGGGCCGGGGCGTTGGGGGCCTTGTCACTGGCCATCGGCGTGGCCGTGGCCGAGGTGCTGCGCGATCTGGGCGCGGCCGACGTGGGCCTGAAATGGCCCAACGATCTATGGATCGGCCGGGCCAAGATCGGCGGTATTCTCATCGAGGCGCGTGCCGAGGCGACGACCCGTACGCGGCTGGTGGCCGGGCTGGGGCTGAATCTGGCCATGCCGCGCGCTGCTGCTGCACCGATTGATCAGGCATGGACACGCCTGGCCGATCACGTGCCCGACCTGCCGGCGCGCAGCGTGATCGCCGGGCGCTGTATCGATGCGGTGCTGCGTGCGATCGATACGTTCGCGCTGAACGGTTTCGTTGTCTTTCAGAGCCGCTGGGCGGGTTTCGACGCGCTGTATGGTCAAGCCGTGACCCTGTTCGAGCCGGGCGGCCAACGCCACGGCGTGGCCCGGGGCGTGGCTGCCGACGGCAGCCTGATCCTCGACAACGACGGCACATACGAGCGGATCTATTCCGGCGACGTCAGCCTGCGTCTGCGCGCCCCGCGCGGGTGAGGGGTAGGGCTGTTGGCGTCTCTTGCGAGCGTCGCTTTCGTCGAAAGTCCGCAAGGTGTCCTGCAAGACGCGAATCGCATAAAACGACAACAGACCCTAGTCAAGCACTGGCCGAGTCGTTCAGAATACCGCTCGCCTGATGCCGGCGTAGCTCAGTTGGTAGAGCAGCTGTCTTGTAAACAGCAGGTCGTCCGTTCAAATCGGATCGCCGGCTCCATCTTTTGTCCGCTCGATGCCGGGAACCGGCGTCGCAGCATATCCCACGAAAGTCTATTGTCTGACGGGCTGCTTCATGTGCCATGCACGAGTAGACTGACTACCGCGCGATTGGTGTAGGGGCAGGCAGGTCTGTTAATCGACGACCGCCTGGATATACCGCGTGCGCTCAGGGGCTGGCGCTTTCAATCAGCGGGCCAGCAAATCACACCGGCCGAGCTGTCTGCGGGCCTTTCATCCTGTGATCGTCATGACGAGTAACCGAACACGGCCCGTGCTGGCCGCGACCGCCCTGTGTCTTGTCTCGGCCACGGCGGGGGCGGCGTCAATCGAGCGCCAGGCCATGGGAGATGCGTTGTTCACGGGGCCGTTGAGTGCCCCCAACGCGACCGCGCTGCCGAAGGGGCACTGGGATATCGAGCCGTATTTGATCGACTCGATCCAGTACGCCAGCTTTGACGACGACTGGAGCCAGANCAACGTCGAAGATAGTCATGCACTGCGTTCGGTCACGCTGTTGCAGTACGGGTTGACCGATCGCCTGTCGATCGCGCTGCTGCCGACGTTTGGCTACAACATTCCGGCCAGTGGTGCCACGAGCAGTGGCCCGCAGCTCGGCGATATGACTGTGCGCGCTCACTACATGCTGCACAAGTTCACCGAGGGCGGTCTCTTGCCCACCGTATCGCTGTCTTATGCGCAGGGGTTTCCGACCGGCAAATACGACGGGCTGGACGACAATATCGCGGACGGGCTGGGCTCGGGCGTGCTCGAATCCACTTTTGGCGTGTTCACGCAGACNTATTTCTGGATGCCGACCGGGCGTATNCTGCGTACCCGCCTCAACGTNACTTACACCACGGCCNTCGACGATGCCTCGGTCAGCGGGGTGAGNGTNTATGGCACGCCGTCCGGCTTCGACGGCCAGATCGATACCGGNGACAGCTATGCNGTGAATCTNGCCTTCGAGTACAGCNTGACNCGGCACTGGGTNCCNGCTATCGATATCATCTACGGGCATAGCGACGGNGCNTCGATTCGCGGCGTGCAGGCNGCCAACGGNCTGNCCACGCCGATTCGATCGACCAGNGGNTCCAGNGAATCNATNTCNGTTGCNCCGGCGCTGGAGTACAACTGGAACGGNCACTANGGGGTGATCGTGGGCGCGAACGTNGTGGCNGCCGGGCGTAATACCGCNGCNACCGTNGCGCCNCAGGCNGCGNTGAANATCTANTACTAGCGNNGTCNGNNCGANGNGTTGTGAAATCAGNGGTTGACAATCACGCCGGAGTTGCCAGAATACGTCGCTCGATTGGGGAGGGATACCCAAGCGGTCAAAGGGAACAGACTGTAAATCTGTCGGCTCAGCCTTCGGAGGTTCGAATCCTCCTCCCTCCACCATCACCAGATTAGGAAAGTAGTAACGACAACTGTCGATGGCGACAGGCGAAGAGGCATCCAGGAGGTTTTCGAACCGATAGAGGTTCGACGGCGCAGCGAAGCTGCGACGAACGACACGCAAAGCGTGTTGACCCGAAGGGTGAGGCGCGGAGCGCCGAATAATCCTCCTCCTTCTACCATCATCTTTATCGAATTGATCTGAATGTCCGGCTTTTGCAGCATTCATATCAATAACAGACTTGCAACGGGCGCTACGATTGGCCAAAGTCTGTCGGCGTTGAGACGCGCGGGCGTAGTTCAATGGTAGAACCTCAGCCTTCCAAGCTGATGATGTGGGTTCGATCCCCATCGCCCGCTCCATTTTATCAAGGAAATGTTTCTGCCCACATAGCTCAGCAGGTAGAGCGCTTCCATGGTAAGGAAGAGGTCACCGGTTCAACTCCGGTTGTGGGCTGAAATTATAGATAACATAATGGTCAATACAAATTAATTAAAGTAGGAGTTTAAAAGTTATGGCTAAAGAAAAGTTTGAACGAAATAAAATGCACATCAATGTTGGAACCATCGGTCACGTAGATCATGGTAAAACCACGTTGACAGCTGCTTTGACTAAAGTAAGTGCTGAAAAGTATGGCGGTGATGTTTCTTCATTTGACGATATAGATAATGCTCCTGAAGAAAAGGAAAGAGGTATAACTATCGCAACAGCTCATGTTGAATATGAAAGTGATACTAGACACTACGCTCACGTTGATTGTCCGGGACATGCCGATTACGTTAAAAATATGATAACCGGTGCTGCTCAAATGGACGGAGCGATTTTGGTTGTATCCGCTGCTGATGGTCCGATGCCTCAGACTAGAGAGCATATTCTCCTAGCTAGAAATGTCGGTGTTCCTAATATTGTTGTTTACCTTAACAAAGCAGACCAAGTAGANGATGAAGAGCTTATTGAGCTTGTTGAGATGGAATTGAGAGAATTGCTATCAGAGTACAAATTTCCTGGGGATGATATCCCTATCATAACGGGAAGCGCCCTTAAGGCTTTGGAAGGAGATACCGGCGACTTAGGCAGCGTAAGTATTGAGAAACTTGTCGCAACAATGGATGAATATTTTCCAGAACCTGAAAGAGCAATTGATGGTGATTATTTAATGCCCATTGAAGATGTATTTTCCATTTCAGGAAGAGGTACGGTGGTTACTGGTCGGATAGAAAGGGGAATCGTCAAAGTTAATGATAAGGTTGCAATTATTGGCATCAAAGACACTCAGGAATCGGTATGTACTGGCGTTGAAATGTTCCGAAAATTACTTGACCAAGGTCAAGCTGGCGATAATGTTGGGGTATTGCTTCGGGGCACCAAACGAGAAGAAGTTGAGCGAGGACAAGTGCTCGCAAAACCTGGTAGCATAACACCCCACACAAANTTTGAAGCTGATGTTTATGCACTATCCAAAGAAGAAGGNGGNAGACACAAGCCTTTCTTTAATGGCTACCGCCCACAATTCTATTTTCGCACAACAGACGTAACCGGAGCCGTTACTCTCTCAGAGGGTACTGAGATGGTGATGCCTGGTGATGATACAAACATCACAGTTGAGTTGATTGCACCCATTGCAATGGAAGAACAAGTGCGTTTTTCCATTCGTGAGGGTGGTAGAACTGTTGGGTCTGGAGTGGTAACAAAAATTATNGAGTAAAGCTACANAAGGCCAGTAGCTCAACTGGTAGAGCGGCGGTCTCCAAAACCGCAGGTTGGGGGTTCGAGTCCCTCCTGGCCTGCCAGAGCAANGAACCATTGGTGTTAATATTATGAATGACAATACAGGACAACAACAATCAAGTTTGCTTGATACAGTTAAACTTTTAGGATCGGTNCTGNTCCTTTTAGCGGGTATTGTTTCCTATTACTATTTAATTCAGATATCAATACTCTTTAGAGTTTTGATAATTTTAGCATCGGTTGTTATATCTCTTGTAATTTTTTTCCAGACCCTTAGAGGTAAAACATTGTGGGAATTCTTCCAAGGNTCAAGGGTTGAAATTAAAAAAGTTATTTGGCCAACGAGACAGGAAACGCTCCAGACTACCCTAACTGTCTTTGTCTTTGTTTTGATAATGGGCATATTTTTTTGGTTGCTTGACTTTCTNTTGCTTTTTTTTACAAACGCAATTACTTCTTAGAAGCTAGAAGGAAATACTTATGGAATATCAGTGGTACGTTTTGCAGGTCTATTCAAATTATGAAAAAAAAGTTCTAACAATGCTGGAAGACAGAAGTAAAGTACTGGGTCTGTCAGAACAATTTGCTGATATTGTTGTCCCAACTGAAGAGATCGTTGAAATGAAAGGAGGCCAGAAGAAAACAAGCGAAAGAAAATTTTTTCCTGGGTATGTTTTGGTAAATATGAATTTAAATGATGAAACATGGCACTTTGTAAACTCTATACCNAATGTCATGGGCTTNGTAGGAGGTAGCNNTGAAAAGCCANCTCCTATTTCNGATAGGGAAGTAATGATTATATTAAATAAAGCCGAGGATGCTGCTAATGCCCCCAGACCAAAAACAACCTATCAACCTGGAGAAGTTGTGCGGGTCATTGAGGGCCCTTTCAATGATTTCAATGGTGTTGTTGAGAAGGTGAATTATGAGAAAAGTAAGCTTTTTGTGGCGGTACAGATTTTGGGAAGANCAACNCCAGTTGAACTGAATTTTAACCAGGTTGAGAAATCCTAAATNANTAAAATAATTACTNTANTTNAAGAAGAAGATTGCATGGCNAAGAGAAAGAATAAAAAAGTAGAAATTGTTGTCAGGTTGCAAATACCAGCAGGCCAGGCAAACCCAAGCCCACCTGTTGGCCCTGCTCTTGGTCAAGTTGGCTTAAACATCATGGAGTTTTGTAATGCCTTCAATGTGAAAACAGCTGATGCAGAGCCAGGTATCTTAATTCCTGTGGTTATTAATGTTTACAGAGATAAAACCTTTACATTTATCACAAAAACGCCACCAGCATCAACTTTACTGAAAAAAGCTGCCGGTATCTCCAAGGGTAGTGGTGAACCAAACACAGAAAAAGTTGGAAAGATTAATCAAAAACAATTGGAGGAAATTGCACAAATAAAAGCGCCTGACCTGAACGCCATTGAGATGGAAGCAGCTATGAAGATCATAGCTGGCACAGCAAGAAGTATGGGATTGGAAGTAGAGGGTCAAAGCGATGAGTAAGTCATCTAAAAGAATGGCAGTTAATCAGGAGTCTATAGATTCCAATCAACACTACAGTCTTGATGAAGCAATTTCTCTTTTGAAGAAAACTAGCAATGCAAAATTCAATGAAACCATTGATATTGCAATTAACTTAGGAATTGATGCTAAAAAATCGGACCAAAATGTAAGAGGGTCTATGGTGTTGCCGAATGGCACTGGAAAAACATTGAGAGTTATTGTTTTTGCACAGAGTGAACAGGTAGACGCTGCAAAAAATGCTGGCGCTGACAAAGTTGGTTTTGAAGATTTAGCTGAGGAAATCAAATCAGGTTTTAGCGAATTTGATGTGGTAATAGCAACGCCAGACACTATGAGAATCGTAGGACAGTTAGGCAAGATACTTGGCCCCAAAGGCATGATGCCTAATCCAAAGGATGGAACAGTTACAAAGAATGTTGAAGATGCAGTGATTAAAGCCAAAACAGGCCAGATAAGATTTAGAAATGACAAAGGTGGAGTTGTGCACTGTCCTATAGGAAAAATAGATTTTTCAGAGGAATCGATAAAAGAAAACCTAGAGTCTTTGTTGGATGCAATTATGAAAAGTAAGCCATCTTCTGCAAAAGGTGCGTTTATCAAAAAAGTGACCGTTTCATCTACCATGGGTCCAGGCATAACAATTGATCACAGCACAATCTAAAATTTATGAGTACTAATTATGCCCCTAAGCATTGAAGATAAACAACGTGTAGTCCAGGAGCTGAATGCAACAGCAAGCTCATCTATTGCCGGTGCGATAGCTGATTATAGTGGACTTAATGTTACTGAGATTACCCAACTGCGTACTAAAGCTAGGGAATCAGGCGTCTATCTTAAAGTGGTGAAAAATACTTTGAGCAAAAGAGCATTTTCAGATACAAGTTTTGAGTGTCTTACAGAGAATTTGAAAGGACCTATCATAATTGCACTTTCAAAAGATGATCTAGCTTCACCAGCAAGATTATTTAAAAACTTTAGTAAAGACTATGAGCAACTGAAAACCATCAGTTTGGTTATAGATGGTAATACTTTTCCTGCCTCTGACTTGGATAGAATTGCAAAACTACCAACCCAGCAAGAAGCATATTCAATTATTGCTTGTCTTTTGCAAGCACCTATAGAAAAAGCAGTTAGAACGTTAAAAGAAATTCCGACTAAATTTACAAGAATGACAGTTGCTGTCAAAGATAATAAAGAAAAGGTTTCCTAAGGGGATTTTTTTATATAAAATGTCCATCCTTTTGGGTTCATTGAGGAGAATATAATGGCTAAAAGTAACGTAGCATCAAAAGAGGAACTTTTGGAAGCTATTTCAAACATGTCGGTTATGGATCTAGTGGAATTGATTTCCGAAATGGAAGAGAAATTTGGTGTTAGTGCATCAGCACCTGCTCCAGTTGCAGCTGCCGCAACAGCTGGTGATGGCGCAGAACCATCAGACAAGGAAGATGAACAAACTGAATTTGATCTTATATTAAAAAGTTTTGGTGACAATAAGATTGCTGTTATCAAAGCTGTTCGGGCCATTACTAGCTTAGGACTCAAGGATGCAAAGGACATGGTGGAAGGGGCACCGATAACAATAAAAGAAGCGGTATCAAAAAAGGAAGTGGAAGAAATGACAAAACAGCTAGAAGACTCTGGCGCTGTTGTAGAGCTGAAGTAACTTTAACTGATAGCTCATAGTTTACTCTGCATGTATTTTAGATAACACATAAGCACACTCAGTAGATGGGTAGGTCTGCTGCTGTGTGATTATTATTTAACCCATCAAACAATATGACATATTCATTTACTGAAAAAAAACGTATTCGTAAGGATTTTGGAAAGCAAACATCTGCTCTTGATGTCCCAAATTTACTATCTATACAACTAGAAACTTACAATGTTTTTTTACAAAACAACATTGATCCAGAAAAAAGAAAAAATGTTGGTCTAGAGGCAGCTTTCAAGACGCTGTTTCCCATTGAAAGTTTTTCAAAGAATGCACGTTTAGAGTTTGTTAGTTATAGATTAGAAGAGCCAGTTTTCAGTGTCAGAGAATGCCAGC
>PBAO01000003.1 GCA_002715985.1 Lysobacterales bacterium
TGTCTCGGCCGCGAGCGCAACGTCTTTGACGAATCCGAAGAGCGTGCCAAGCGTCTCGTCGTGGACTCGCCCGTGCTCTCGACCGGCAAGTTCCGTCGCCTGCTGGCTCTGGACGACGAAAACTACGGCGATATCACCTTCGACCTGACGTATCCGGCCAACGCCGATCTGCGCCAGGCGATCGAAACCCTGTGTGATGACGTCGTCGAAGCCGTACGCGACGGCAAGACCGTTATCGTGTTGAGCGATCGCAACGTCGAGAGCGGTCAGCTGCCGATCCAGGCGTTGTTGGCCACGGGGGCCGTGCATCATCGGCTGACGCGCGAGAACCTGCGCTGTGATGCCAACCTGATCATCGATACCGCCAGCGCGCGCGATGCCCAGCATTTCGCCTGCCTGCTGGGCTACGGCGCGACCGCCGTACATCCGTATCTGGCCTATGAGTGCCTGAACGATCTGATCACCGTCGGCCAGGTCAAGGACAAGACCGCCGACGAGCTTTGTGCGGCCTATCGCAAAGGCATCAACAAGGGCCTATACAAGATCATGTCCAAGATGGGCATCTCGACCGTGGCCAGTTATCGCGGCGCCCAGCTGTTCGAGATCGTGGGCCTGGCCGACGAGGTCGTGGATCTGTGCTTCACCGGCACGGTCTCGCGTATCGGCGGGGCCAGCTTTGCGCATCTACAGGCCGATACGGCCAAACTGGCCGGCAACGCCTGGAACCAGCGCATCGCCATCGATCAGGGCGGCCTGCTCAAGTTCGTCTATGGCCAGGAGTATCACTGCTACAACCCGGACGTGATCGCCACGCTGCATGAAGCCGTGTCCTCCGGCGAGTACGCCAAGTACAAGGAATACGCCGATATCGTGCAGGGCCGCCCCGTGTCGGTCTTTCGTGATCTGTTCAAGCTGCGCGATGACCAGACACCGATCTCGGTCGACGAGGTCGAGTCCATCGAGGACATCACGCCTCGTTTCGACTCGGCCGGCATGAGCCTGGGCGCACTGTCGCCCGAGGCCCACGAAGCCATGGCCCAGGGCATGAACCGCATGGGCGGGCGCTCGAACTCCGGCGAAGGCGGCGAAGACCCCAAGCGCTTCGGCACCGACAAGATGTCGAAGATCAAGCAGATCGCCTCCGGGCGGTTCGGCGTGACTCCGCACTATCTGGTCAACGCCGAAGTTCTGCAGATCAAGATCGCCCAGGGGGCCAAGCCCGGCGAAGGCGGCCAGCTGCC
Source organism: Lysobacterales bacterium (assembly GCA_002715985.1). Lineage (GTDB taxonomy): Bacteria > Pseudomonadota > Gammaproteobacteria > Nevskiales > Salinisphaeraceae > Salinisphaera. Next base: position 1,242 of record PBAO01000003.1, read on the forward strand.
CGGGCACAAGGTCAACGAGATGATCGCCTACCTGCGCTGTGCCAAGCAGGGCGTGGCNNTNATCTCCCCGCCNCCGCATCACGATATCTACTCGATCGAGGATCTGGCNCANCTGATCTTNGANNTGAANCAGGTCAATCCCAAGGCCGTGATTTCGGTCAAACTGGTGGCCGGGCCGGGNGTCGGCACGATCGCNGCCGGCGTNGCCAAGGCCTATGCCGATCTGATCACNATCTCCGGNTACGACGGCGGCACCGGNGCCTCGCCGCTNACCTCGGTNCGCCATGCCGGNACNCCNTGGGAGCTGGGNNTGTCGGAAACCCANCAGACCCTGCGNGCCAANGATCTGCGCGAGAANGTNCGGGTNCAGACCGACGGCGGCCTGAAGACCGGCCTGGANGTCATCAAGGCCGCGATCATGGGNGCCGAGTCGTTCGGTTTCGGCACCGGNCCGATGGTGGCCCTNGGCTGTAANTACCTGCGTGTNTGTCACCTGAACAACTGCGCGACGGGCGTGGCCACNCAGAACGAGATNCTGCGCGATCGCTATTTCATCGGNCTGCCGGAAATGGTGCAGAACTTCTTCAAGTTCATCGCCCAGGACACGCGCGAGATCATGGCCTCGATCGGNNTCNCCAAGCTNGANGANCTGATCGGGCGNACCGANCTNCTNGANATNCTGCCGGGCGANACGCCCAAGCAGCAGGGCCTGGATCTGCGNCCGATCCTCTCCACNGGNGGCCTGNCCAGCGACAAGCCGATGNATTGCCTGGCCGANCGCAACGANCCGTTCGACAAGGGCGAGCTGGCCGAGCAGATGGTCGCCGATACGCTNGANGCCATCGAGAACAAGNCCGGNGGCACCTTCGAGTACANCGTGCGTAACAGCGATCGCTCGATCGGCGCGCGNCTGTCNGGCGANATTGCNNNGCGNCANGCCAATACCGGCATGGCCGAGCANCCGATCACGCTCAAGCTCACCGGCACGGCCGGCCAGAGCTTNGGCGTNTGGAACGCCGGCGGGCTGCATATGGAGCTCACCGGCGATGCCAACGACTANGTCGGCAANGGCATGGCCGGCGGNCGNCTCGTGATNCGACCGCACGCCGAGTCCGATTTCGTCACGCGTGATGCCGCCATCATCGGCAACACCTGTCTCTACGGCGCCACCGGCGGCACGCTGTACGCTGCCGGTCAGGCGGGCGAGCGCTTCGGCGTGCGCAATTCCGGGGCCACGGCCATCGTCGAAGGTATCGGCGATCACGGCTGTGAGTACATGACCGGTGGCTGTATCGTCGTGCTCGGCGGTACGGGCATCAACTTCGGCGCCGGCATGACCGGCGGTGCGGCCTATGTGCTGGATGAAAAACGCGAGTTCGTGGATCGCTACAACCACGAGCTGATCGATATTCACCGCGTGGTCTCGGAGAACATGGAGGCGCATCGCAATTACCTGCGTGAGCTGATCGAGGCCTACGTCGAGGCCACCGGCAGCGCCTGGGGCCAGGAAATCCTCGAGGATTTCCGTGGCTACGTCGGCCAGTTCTGGCTGGTCAAGCCCAAGGCCGAATCGGTCGAGACCGTGATCGACACGCTCACCCGCGCGGCCTGATCGGCGCTCACTTCCTCATGTCGCAAGCAGCCTGTGCTGCTTGCGCATGACTACATCGACAAGGTTTTTCGATGGCAAAGAATCATCTGCAGTTTCTCGAGACCCCGCGCCAGGACCCGGCCAAGGTGGCCGTGCCGGTACGGATTCACGAGTTCGCCGAAATCTANGGCCAGTTCGACAAGGAAACGGCCCAGGCCCAGTCCGGGCGCTGTATCTCCTGTGGCAACCCGTACTGCGAGTGGAAGTGNCCNGTNCACAACTACATTCCCAACTGGTTGAAGCTGGTCAACGANGGCAANCTCTTCGAGGCCGCCGAGCTGTCGCACGCCACCAACACCCTGCCNGAGATCTGTGGCCGNATCTGCCCGCAGGACCGGCTGTGTGAAGGNGCNTGCACCATGAACGACGGNCTGGGCGCGATCACGATCGGCTCGGTCGAGAAATACATCACCGACGAGGCCTTCAAGCAGGGCTGGCGTCCGGATGTCTCCAACGTGGTCTGGACGGATAAGAAGGTNGCCGTCATCGGCGCCGGCCCCGCCGGCCTGGGNGCCGCCGATATCCTCGTGCGCAGCGGCGTACAGGCCGTGGTCTTCGACAAGTANCCGCGNATCGGTGGCCTGCTGACCTTCGGCATCCCGCCCTTCAAGCTCGAAAANGACGTGGTCGAGACNCGTCGCGAGGTCATGGAAGGCATGGGCGTGGANTTTCGNCTGGGNGTNGAGGTCGGCCGCGATATCCAGATCGAAGACCTGATGGANGAATACGACGCGGTNTTCATGGGCATGGGCACCTANACCTACATGAAGGGCGGCTTCCCNGGNGAAGATCTCGANGGCGTCTANGAAGCCNTGCCGTTCCTGGTNGGCAACATCAATCGCGAAATCGGCCTGACCGATCANCCCCANCCCTTCGTNGACATGAAGGATCAGCGCGTGGTGGTNCTCGGCGGTGGCGANACGGCCATGGACTGTAACCGCACATCGCTGCGCCACGGCGCGACCGAGGTCATCTGTGCCTATCGTCGCGACGAGGACAACATGCCCGGCTCGGCCCGCGAGGTCGAGAACGCCAAGGAAGAAGGCGTGCAGTTCCTGTTCAATCGCCAGCCGGTCGAGATTGTCGGTGACGACAAGGTCGAGGGCATCAAGATGGTCACCACACAGCTTGGCGAGCCCGACGAGCGTGGCCGTCGTCGGCCCGAGCCCGTGCCCGGCACGGAAGAAGTCATCCCGGCCGATCGGGTGATCATCGCCTTCGGTTTTCGCCCTGACCCGCAGGACTGGTTCGATACACAAAACGTGGACTGCGATGACGGGGGTCGTGTGATCGCCCCGGAGAAAGGGCGTTTCAGGCACCAGACCACCAACCCCAGGATCTTTGCCGGCGGCGACATGGTTCGTGGTTCCGATCTCGTGGTCACCGCGGTCTTCGAAGGCCGGGAAGCCGGTAAGGGCATCCTGGACTACCTGGGCGTCTAGACCGTACGCCCAACTATCCTAATCGAGGCCCGGCGCTTGCCGGGCTTCGTCGTTTCCGGCTCCGGGAACGATGCGGATTGATTTGCGACACCCCCAGATGGACACAGATGACGCCGATGGGGGCTTGGCCATGCACCGACGCATCGCGACTGCAAACGCTTGCCGCGTTGCGACAGCTCGGGCGCAAGGTGCGCCAACATACGCTTTATCTGTCGTCTATCGCCAGAGCAGCAGCAGTTTGCGGCGCAGCCATGGAACACGAGGGCGTTTTGAGCGGTTCACGCCGAAGATTCCTCGGTTTCTTATGCTCGGGCAGCTAAAACCAGAGCCCCGCGCGATGCCAGTGGCGCGACAACCAACCATTCCATCACGCACGCTCCAAAACCGGCTTATTCCATCCAACCGCGTTCATCGATGCCTGTCTGCGAACAACACGTCTTTATTCGCGTGCCTTGGCGTTCATTTGCAAACAATTGTCTTTTCGATGGTCTTTTCGTGATCTTCTAAAGCCAGTCCGTAGCCAGTTGTAATCGTGGCGTCACCGATTCTGCGACGTCTCACAGGCGCGACCGCCATTCGTGTTTTCTGCGTTCATCTGCGGATAAACTGTCTTGATTCGCGTATCGTCGCGCTCGTTCGCAGACTGACATTCTTTCGACCCTGCCCGATGCCTGAAATCTCTGTCCTCATCCCGGTCTATAACCGCGCTGCCTATGTGACGAGCGCGGTTCGGAGTGTGCTGGATCAGCGCGGTGCACCGGATTTCGAAGTGCTGATCGTCGACGATGGCTCGACCGATGACTCGCTGGCCCGCGTGGCTGCCCTCGATGATCCGCGGATACGAGTGCTCGAGGCCGAGACGAATGGCGGGATCGCCTCGGCACGCAACCGCGGGATCGCGGCGGCCCGCGGGCGCTACACGGCGTTTCTCGATAGCGACGATGTAGCCCGGCCGGATCGGCTGGCCGCGCAGGCCGCGTTTTTAAGAGCCCGACCCGAGCATGCCGGTGTGGGGGCCTGGATCGGCTGGATCGACGACGACGGCAAGCGCCTGTCCCGCATCAAACGCAAGCCGCGCACATATCGCATGATCGCCGCCGAGCGGCTGTTTCGCTCCGGCATCGAGAACTCCACGGCCATGGCTCGTACCGAAGTGCTGCGGGCTTACCCGCACGATGAATCGCTGGTGGTGGGCTCGGACTACGACCTGTGGGCACGTATCGCGCGCGATCATCCGGTGGCCAGCCTGCCGCACTTGCTGGTCGACCGGCGGGCGCATGCCGAGCAGGCCACGACCGAAAACGTTGCACGCGACCGGCATTTCCGCTGTCGGATCTTTGCCTGGCAGCTCGATGCGCTGGGGATCGATTACACCGATGCCGATCTGAACGGTCATTACCGGCTGCGCCGGCTGAAAAAAGCCGGCGACCGGCCGGACAACGCTTATCTCGACTGGGCCGAGGCCTGGCTGGCCCAGCTGCGCGCGGCCAATCGTCGCCACGCGCTTTATCCCGAGCCCGAGTTTTCGGGGCTGCTGGCGCTGTTCTGGGCCGCGGCGTGCTGGTACGGCGAGCCCCGGGCCAACGGCCTGGCCCGGCTGGCACGCAATCCCTTGACTCGTGCCTTGCCGCGCGGCGCGTTTCAGGGCTGGGCCCATCGTGCCCCGCTCGTCGCCCGAGCCGCGGCACGGCTTGGCCGCTGATCAATTCATCATTCGTCCTGCAGGAGTCTCATGGCCCGTATCGATAACGACCGCGACCGGTTGATCTTTGCGCTCGACGTCGCGGATGCCGATGCCGCTCGCGAGCTCGTCGTGCAGCTGGATGAGGCAGTGACGTTCTACAAGGTGGGCCTGGAGCTTGCCATGGCGCCCGGTTACTTCGAGCTGATCGACTGGCTCAAGGCACGCGGCAAGAAGGTCTTTGTCGACGTGAAGCTCTTTGACGTGCCGGCGACGGTGGCGGCTGCGGTCAGGCGTCTGAACGCCCGCGACGTGGATTTCGTGACCATCCACGGCAATCAGTCGATCATGGCCGCCGCCGCGGCGGCCCGCACCGGGGATACCCGGATCCTGGCGGTCACGGCCCTGACCAGCCTGGACCGGGGCGACATGACGGACCTGGGATTCGATTGCGATATCGGCGACCTGGTGCTTTCACGGGCCCGGCGCGCGCTGGCGGCCGGCTGTGACGGCGTGGTGTCCTCCGGCCTGGAACTCGAGCGCCTGCGCGCCGAGGCACCCGACACCCTGGTGACCGTGACCCCGGGAATTCGCCCGGTCGACAACGATGCGCCGCCGGACGACCAGAAACGCGTGATGAGCCCGCGCGAGGCAATGGCCGCCGGTGCTGACCACCTGGTCGTGGGCCGGCCGATCCGTCAGGCAGACGACCCCAGGGCCGCTGCCGAGGCGATACAGGCCGAGATCGCGACCGCTGTCGCAGAGCGGTTGGCCAGCCGGTAGAATCACAGACAACACTTACCCCCCGGCGATACGCCGCTCATGGCCCACGATCGTTTCCTGCGCGCGCTTTCGCGCGAATCCGTCGATGCGACCCCGGTCTGGCTGATGCGCCAGGCCGGGCGTTATCTGCCCGAGTATCGCGCCCTGCGTGAAAAAGCCGGCAGCTTCCTCAATCTGTGCCAGAACCCGGAGCTGGCCTGCGAGGTCACGCTGCAGCCCCTGCGGCGCTTCAATCTCGATGCCGCGATCCTGTTCTCGGATATCCTGACCATTCCCGAAGCGATGGGCTTGGGCCTGCATTTCGTGGCCGGCGAAGGCCCGAAGTTCGAGCACCCGGTGCGCACGCCCGAGGCGATCGCCAAGCTGGCCGTGCCGGATATCGAGGATGAGCTGGGCTATGTGCCGGCCGCGATCAAGCTCATCCGGCGTGAGCTGGACGGCAAAACACCGCTGATCGGGTTTGCCGGCAGCCCCTGGACGTTGGCGACCTATATCGTCGAGGGCGGGCCATCGAAGAACTATGAGCACCTGAAAGCGCTGATGTTCAACGAGCCCGCGGCCATGCATCAGCTGCTGGATGTGCTGGCCCGCTCGACCGCGGCTTATCTCAACGCCCAGATCGCGGCTGGCGCCCAAGCCGTACAGATCTTCGATACCTGGGGCGGCGTGCTCTCGCCGGCCAATTATCGCGAGTTCTCGCTGAATTACATGCAGCGCATCATCGCCGATCTAAAGCCCGGCCCGGACGGCCGCGTGCCGACCATCGTATTCACCAAAGGCGGCGGCGCCTGGCTGGAGACGATCGCTGATGCCGGGCCCACGGCGATCGGTCTGGACTGGACCATCAATATCGACGAGGCCGTGGCGCGCGTGGGCGACCGGGTCGCCCTTCAGGGCAACGCCGACCCGGCGATCCTCTACGCCAAGCCGGAGCGTATCCGCACCGAGGTGGCCGATATTCTCACGCGCTTTGGCGACCGGCCCGGCCATATCTTCAATCTGGGTCACGGGGTAACGCCGCAGGTGCCGCCCGAGCACGTCGAAGCGCTGGTGGAAGCCGTGCACGAGTTCTCGGCGCGTTAAGCCATGCTAGGGCCTGTTGCCGTTTCGTACGAGCGCCGCGTTGGCGCCCAAAATTTGGCCAGGCAAGGCGCGAGCCGTAGCGTCGTGGCGTGCCACGATCAAGGTGAGCAACGCCGCATGGCCAAATTTTGGGCCCAACCCTTCGGGACAAGCGCTGTTTTGCAGCAATACAGCGCTTGGCGCGGACTCGTATGAAACGGCAACAGGCCCTAGGCCCCCTGCGCGCGATCACGATCATCATCAGCGTGGTGCTCGCAACGATCGCGGGCGCGATCCCGCTGATACCGGCCGCGGTGGTGAAGATCGCGCTGCCGGCGGGGCCCGCCCGGCGCGCGGCCGGGCAGGTGGTCTACTGGGTGTCCTCGACCTGGGCCAGGGTCACACATACCCTGATCCGACGGATTTCGGGCACCCGCGTGATCGCGGCCCAGGAAATGGCCGATGATCCCGGCGGGCGCTATGTGCTCATCGCCAATCATCAGAGCTGGGCGGATATCATGCTGCTGATCGCCGCGATCTACCCCCAGCTGCCCTTCCCTCGGTTCTTTATCAAGGAACCGTTGCGCTGGCTGCCGGTGATCGGGCTGGCCTGCTGGGCGCTGGACTTTCCGTTCATGAAACGCCACAGCCGGGCGGCGCTGGCGGCCAATCCGCAGCTGCGCCGCGAGGATATGGACACGATCCAGCGGGCCTGTGCCGTATTTCGGGATGTGCCGGTCTCGATCGTCAACTTCGCCGAGGGCACCCGCTCTACCCCGGCCAAGCGTGCCGCCGCGGCCAGTCCCTACGACACGCTGCTGCCGCCCAAGGCCGGGGGCACCGCGTTTGCCGTCAACGCCATGGCCGACGTTCTGGACGGCATTCTCGACGTGACGATGGCCTATGTGAACACGCCGGAGCCGGCGTTCTGGGATCTGCTGTGCGGCCGGATCCCCGAGGTGAGCGTACGGATTCGCTATATCGCCCTGCCGGGCGAGCTGGCCCGCGGCGACTACACCGCCGATCCGGTCTATCGCGAGCGTTTCAAGAACTGGCTCGGCGATCTCTGGGCCGAGAAGGACCGGGCCGTGGCTGCCATTCAGAATCCCGACGACCCGGCCACGCGCTTCGATACGCGATCCGCTCGCCCGGCACGCGGTGACTGACGCCGCGCACCTCTGTCTGGCCGATACGCTCGGGTTCCTCAATCCGCCCGACCCGCTGATCGGGCTGCTGGCCGCGTATGCGCTCATCGCATTCGTTTATATCCGCGGCCTCGCTCGACGCCGGCGGCGTGCGGATATCACACCCGCGATCGCCTTTCTGAGCGGCCTCGTCGGGCTGTATCTATTCACCCAGACCGCGCTGGACGGCCTCGGGCAGCGGCTGTTCTTCGTCCATCGCCTGCAGCATCTCGTACTGCACCATCTGGCCCCGTTCTTGATCGCTCTGGCCCTGCCCTCGGCGGTTTTGGCCGCCGGGCTGCCGTCACGGCTGCGTCGATGTCTTGCGCGCGCCTCGGCGCCACGGCTGCTGCGCCTGGCTTACCGAACGCTGCAACAGCCGGCCGTGGGCGGCGCGCTGTTCGTCGGTCTGATCGCGCTCTGGCTGACCCCGGCCGTCCACCACTGGGCGATGGCCAGCCGCGCCGGCTACTGGCTCATGAACGGCTCCATGGCCGTGGAAGGGCTGGCCTTCTGGTGGTTCATGCTCGACCCCAGAGCCCCGGGGGCATCGCCGACGACACACGGGATCGGCACACGGATCGCCGTGCTCTGGGCCGTGATGCCGCCTCAGATCGCCATCGGTGCCATGATCACGTTATCGCCGGTGGGCCTGTATCCGGGTTACGCAGCGGCCGAGCAGGCCTACGGCGTCTCCTCGGCAATCGATCAACAGATCGGCGGGCTGTTGACCTGGATCCCGCCGGCGATGATGAGCGTGATCGGCACGCTTGTGATCATGCGCTTTGCTTTTGCCCACGAGCGCGCGAGAGTTCGCTCTGAAGCCGGGCATGACGATCCCGATCCAGCGGGAAATCCCACATCATCCAGATTACCCCGATCTTGATGATCACCGGCACCAGGCCGTACAGAGCGACCAACGTCCAGCGTGCGGTGGCGTCGTTATCGGCCCCGGCGTCGAAGCCGGCCAGCCAGAGCACCGGGTACGCGATGCCGATGGCCAGTGTGAAGGCGAGCTTGGTGGCCATGCCCCAAAGCCCGAAATACAGCCCGGCCCGGCCGTCGCCGCCGGCGACGGTGTCCTCATCGATCACATCGGCCTGGATCGAGGCGGCGGTGGCCTGATCCACGCCCAGACAGGAGCCGCCCAAAACACAGATCAGCGTGTAGCCGACATAGCCATAAGTGGAATCCGACAGCGTGACGGTGAAGATGAACACCGCCGCGACCATCGCCATCGAGGCACACCACAGCCGATGCTTGGACCAGGCCCGGCCGATCCGGAACCACACCGGCAGGCCGGCCACGGCCGAGAGGAAATACACCACCAGAAACAGCCCGGCGGTGGCCTGGTCGGCCCCCAGGATGGCCTGCACGAAGAACAGGAACAGTGCGGCCGGCAGACCGTTGGCCGCGCCGTTGAGCAGATAGGCCAGCAGCAGCTTGCGAAACGGTTGGTTGGCCGCGAGAAGTTTCGCGCTGTCTTTCCAGCGGATCGTCGAGGCCTGGCCGGCCGGCTCGGGCACGGCCCGTAGAAACCAGGCCACGGCCACCGGAAGCGCAACAATCAGAAACCAGGCGATGGCTTCCAGGCCGGCGGCCTGGCCGTCGGCCATCTTCGATACGCCGGCCGGCACCAGAATGGCCACCATCGTGCCCAGCACGAAGAACCCCTCGCGCCAGGCGGTGATACGACTGCGCTCGTCGTAATCGGCCGACATCTCTGCGCCCATCGTCGTATAGGGCAGATAGATCAGCGTCCAGCCCAGATAGGCCACGACGCTCCAGATCAGCAGATAGGCCGCGCTGGCCGAGGGGCCGGGCACGAACAGGAACCAGGCCGCGAGCATGAGAACAGGCGTGCCCAGCGCGATATAGGGGCGGCGCCGGCCCACGCGGGCCGATGTACGATCCGACAACGTGCCAATCACGGGATCGGTCAGCACGTCGAACAAGCGCGCTGCAAAGATCATGATGCCCACGATGGCCGTGTTCAGGCCCGGCATGGCGGCATAGAACGGCGGCAGAAAGACCGTCAGCGGCAGGCCGAGGGCCGCCAGCGGCAGGCCCAGCGCGCCGTAGGGCACGAGCTGTTTCAACGGGTAGCGCTGGCTAGCCAACGGGCCGCTCGAGCACGATCTGCATCAGATCGATATTGCCGCCGGTGAAACCGGCCTCGCAATAGGCCAGATAATAGCGCCACATCCGGTAGAAGCGCTCGCCCCGCTCGGCCACGATCGGGGCTTTATGCTCGACCACGCGCGCGTCCCAGCGGGCCAACGTACGCGCATAGTGGCTGGCGAAGAACGCCCGCTCTCGCTCGGCCAGGCCGACCGCCGCGGCCTGCTGACCGAACACCGTGGGCGAGGCCAGCATCCCGCCCGGAAAGATATAACGCTGGATGAAATCCACGTCCTGGCGATACGCCTCGTAACGCGACTCGTCGATGGTGATGGCCTGAATGGCTGCCCGACCGCCGGGTTTCAAACAGGCCTGAATCGCACCGAAATAATCCGGCCAGTAGGCCTCGCCCACGGCTTCGTACATCTCGATCGAAACCACATGATCATAGCGTTGCCGCACGTCACGATAATCGCGCAGCTCGAAGTGCAGCCGATCGGCCAGGCCCGCCTCGGCCGCCATCGAGCGCGCAAAGCGCAGCTGCTCTTCGGAGAGCGTGATGCCGGTGACCGATACATCGGCATGGGTCGCGGCATGCCGGGCAAAGCCGCCCCAGCCGCAGCCGATCTCGAGAATATGATCGCCGGGTTGTACCTCCAGCCGATCGAGCAGGCGCTGGTATTTGACGCCTTGCGCCTCGGCCAGTGGCTGATCGGCGCGCGCGAAGATCGCCGCGGAATAGGTCCAGGTCGCATCCAGCCACAACGCATAGAAGCTGTTGCCCAGATCATAGTGATACGCGATATTGCGCTTGGCCCCCCGGCGATTGTTCTCGCGCAGGCGATGGCGCAGCTTGGTAAGTACGCGAAACACCCATTTATGGTGGGTCAGTCGCGGGGCGACCGCGTCGTAGTTGAGCAGGAACAGGCGAAGGGCGGTGGCCAAATCCGGACTGTCCCACTCGCCGGCGATGTAACTCTCGGCCAGACCCAGCGCCCCGTTTTTGGTCAACCGGTCGAGCAGATGCGCATTGTGCAGGTGAACCTCGGCCGTCGGGCCTTCATGCGGGCCTTCAAAGACCGCATGGCTGGCGTTCGGCAATCGCAGCACGACGCGTCCGTATTCCAGCCGATCGAGCTGGCGCACGAGCATCCGGGTTCTCAGATCGCCGGCTGTGCCGGCGGTGGTCGTTGCCCCCACGCCGTCGGCCTCGCTGTCCTGACTCGAATTGATCGCCCGCAAAGATGATTCCTGTCTGTTATTCATCAGCATACTACGACCGGTTCGGCCGCGACGGTCTCGGCTTGCCGTGAAACACCGCCCCGCGCAGCCAGAGTTTGACCGCCTCCCAGTGGATCGCTGCGGTCACCTTCACACTCATCCAAGGCACGGCAATGACGGCCTTGATGATTTCGGCCGTGCTCAACCCACGACGCTCGCCGGCCAGAGCCGTGGCGATACGCAGGGCGCCGGCCTCATCGTATAAACGTATACCAAGCCCCAGCCGATGCTCCGGGGCAAGAAAATGAAAGCGATACTGTCCGGCACGATCGAAGAACGGCGAGACATGAAAGCGCTTGGCCTTGGTCATCGCCCGTTGCCACGTCATGGCGCTGCCGTCTTCGTGCACGACATAGACATGATGCTCACCAAACGTGTTGTGCACTTCGGCCAGCACCGCCCTCAGCGCCCCGTTCTTGTCCAGACAGTAGTACAGGCTGATCGGGTTGAAGCCGTAACCCAGCACTCGCGGCATGGACAGCAGCCACACCTGCCCGCCGGCCACATCGATCGCGTGCTCGGCAAGAACGTCGTTTACCCAAACACGCAGATCGCGGCCGTCGTGCGGGCCGTGGTCGGCGTCACGAAACGACAACAGATTGAAGCGGTTGCGGGATAACAGCGGTGAGCGCGCACAGGCGGTATCGATCGCGTCCAGCTCGAAGAGCAGATAATAAGCACGATAAGCGAACCGATAGGCCGGGGGCCCGGGCCGACGATGGGTCACCCTGGCCCGATAGAGACAGGGCGAGAGATCTAGGGCCTGTTGCTGTTTCATGCGAGTCCGCGCCAAGTGCTCCATAAATCGAAGATGGACGGCCCTGCCGCTGGCGAATCTTGATCGTGGCACAGCCAGGGCCGCGACTCACGCCTTGCAAGACAGACAAAGGACTCTCGACGAAAGCAGCGCTCGGATAAAACGGCAACCGGCCCTAGCGCGCCCACGGCGCCTCAACCCCAAGCTGCTCGGCCACGCGAACCGCACTTTTCAGCCCGTCTTCATGAAACCCGTAGCCTGTCCAGGCGCCGCAATAGAAAACGCCGCCGCGGCCCTGCAGATCGGCCAGCGCGCCCTGGGCCTGCATCGCACGACGGGTGAACACCGGATGGGCATAGTGGATCTCGGCGATCACGTGTTCGGGCAACGGCTCGTAGAGCGGGTTGAGGCTGACGAAATACGGTTTGTCGCCCGGTATCGCCTGTAGCCGGTTCATCCAGTAGGTCACCGCGACCCGTTGATTGCTGATATCCGCCCGGTCAGCGGCATAGTTCCAGGAGGACCAGACACGGCGACGCTGCGGCATCAAGCGCGGATCGGAATGCAGCACAGCCCGGTTGGGCTGGAAGTCGAAGGCCGAGAGCACATCGGTTTCGGCATCATCGGCATCGATCAGGAGCGCACGGGTGGTATCGGCATGACAGGCGAATATCACCTGATCGTAGTGCTCGGTGGTACCGCGCTCGGTGATCAGGGTGATGCCCTGGTTTTCACGCCGTACGCGGGCCACCGGGTCGGCCACGCGAACCCGATCGCCCAGCACCGCGGCCACCGCGTTGACATAGGTATGGCTGCCGCCGGTGACCGTGCGCCACTGTGGGCGGTTCTTGATATCCAGCAGACCGTGATTATCGAAGAACCGCAGAAACGAGGCCAGCGGGAACTCCAGAATGCCGGCGGTCGGCGTGGACCAGATCGCGGCCGCCATCGGCAGCAGATAGCGCGTGCGAAAGGCCTGGCCATAGCGATTGTCGTCAAGAAACGCCCCGATCGTCTGGTCGACGAACACATCACGCTCGATGAGCTTCTTGGCCTGACGATTGAAGCGCGCGATATCGGCGATCATGCGCCAGTGGGCCCCGCTGGCCGCAAGCCCCGGCTGGGCGAACAGCTTGGTGAGCGAGTCCCCGGCCCACTCGATCCGGCCGGCCCCGATGGTCACGCCGAACGACATGTCGCTGGCCTGGGTGGGCACGCCGAGCGCATCCAGAAACGCGCTGAAATTCGGGTAGTTGCGATCGTTCAGGACGATGAATCCGGTATCCACGGCCTGCTCATCGTCCATGATCGTCACGACGTGGCCGCCCAGACGCGGCTCGGCCTCGAACAGCGTGACCTCGTGGGCATCACGCAGCAGCCAGGCGGCTCCCAGCCCGGCGATGCCGCCACCGATGATCGCGATTCGCGACATATCGAACACTCAGTTGGATACAGATTCGGCTCATGTTGCCACGAGCGTGCCGGCAGCGTTGTCTGCACACGCCACAGGAAAAGACTTTGTGTCGGTTTTTATGTTTGGGCTATGCTCGGCTCCGCGTTTTTACACGAACGCAGCCGATTGACGCTCAAGCGGCTGCGTCGTCCTTTTCTGGTTCTTCACGAGGAGCTGTCATGAAAGATCCCGTTCGCGTCGCCGTCACCGGCGGTGCCGGTCAGATCAGTTATTCCCTGATCTTCCGTATCGCCACCGGCGAAATGCTGGGCCACGATCAGCCGATCATCCTCCAGCTGCTGGAGATCCCGCCGGCCATGGACGCGCTCAAGGGCGTGATCATGGAGATCAATGACTGTGCCTTCCCGCTGGTCACCGAGATCCACGGCTCGGACAAGCCTGAAGAAGCCTTCAAGGACGTCGACTATGCGCTGCTGGTCGGATCCAAGCCGCGTGGCAAGGGCATGGAGCGCGCCGATCTGATCAAGGCCAACGGCGATATCTTCTCGGTCCAGGGCAAGGCGCTGAACGACCATGCCTCGAAAGATGTGAAAGTCCTGGTGGTGGGCAACCCGGCCAACACCAACGCCCTGATCGCGGCCAACAACGCGCCCGATCTGGACGACGGCCAGTTCACCGCCATGACCCGCCTGGATCACAACCGCGCGATGACGCAGCTGGCGCAGAAGACCGATAGCCAGGTCACCGATATCGAAGGGCTGGCGATCTGGGGCAACCACAGCTCGACCCAGTTCCCGGACCTGTCGCATGCCAAGGTCGCCGGCAAGGCCGCGCTCGATCTGGTCGACCAGGACTGGTACGCCAACGACTTCATCCCGACCGTGCAGAAGCGCGGTGCCGCGATCATCGATGCCCGCGGCGCCTCGTCGGCGGCCTCGGCGGCCAGTGCCGCGCTTGATCACATGCGCAATTGGGTCGCCGGCTCCAACGGCCAGATCGTGTCCATGGCCATTCCCTCGGACGGCAGCTATGACATCGCGCCGGGCATCATGTACTCCTACCCGGTGGTCTGTGAAAACGGCAGCTATCGGATCGTCGAAGGCCTGGAGATCAGCGACTTCGCCCGTGAGCGCATGCAGGCCACTGAAAACGAGCTGCGCGAAGAGCGCGAGGCCGTGGCGCACCTGATGAGCTGATCCACGTCCAAGCGTGCAACGATTGAGCCGGCCGCGTGCCGGCTTTTTCGTGTTTAGGGCCTGTTGCCGTTTCATACGAGTCCGCGCCAAGCGCTGTTTTGCGGCAAGACGAGGCGTAGCTCACGCCGCGCAGTCATTCTGCGCTAGTGGGCTAGAACGCTGTATTGCCG
>PBAO01000004.1 GCA_002715985.1 Lysobacterales bacterium
CACGCTGAACAACGACGGCACGCTGACCTTCACCCCGGCGGCCAACTACAACGGCCCGGCGAGCTTCGACTACACGGTATCCGACGGTGATCTGACGGATACCGGTACAGTCAATATTGATGTCACCCCGGTCAACGACGCCCCGGCGGCTGGCGACGACAGCCGCACGACTGAGGAAGACACGCCGGTCACGATTGATGTCGTGGCCAACGACACCGATGTCGACGGCGATAACCTGAGCGTCACCGAAGTGGCAGGCCAAGCCATTGCGGCAGGCGAGACCATCGCTGTTGCCAACGGCCAGGTCACGCTGAACAACGATGGCACGCTGACTTTCACCCCGGCGGCCAACTACAACGGCCCGGCAAGCTTCGACTACACGGTATCGGACGGTGATCTGACCGACACCGGCACGGTCGATATCGATGTCACGGCGATCAATAACGCACCGGTTGCAAACAACGATTCCGCCAATGTGGCCGAAGATCAGTCGGTCACGATCGACGTTGTCGCCAACGACGCCGATGTCGAAGGCGATGATCTGAGGGTGACCCAGATTGCCGGCCGGAATGTGTCGGCCGGCGACACGGCTATCGTCGAAAACGGCCAGGTCACGCTGAACGATAACGGCACACTGACATTTACACCGGTGGCCAACTACAACGGCCCGGCAAGCTTCGACTACACGGTATCCGACGGTGATCTGACGGACACCGGCACAGTCGATATCGACGTGACGGCGGTTAACGACGCGCCGGTGGCCAACACGCCGTTGGCCAACCGCACCAACAGCGACGGCGAAAGCGTCAACGCCAATACTGCCGGTGCCTTCACCGACGTTGATGGCGATGTATTGACATACAGCGCCACGAATCTGCCCAGGGGGCTTTCGATCAACGCCACGACCGGCGTGATCAGCGGGACGCTGGCGCGTGATGCCAGCCAGGTCATGGGCGGGGCGTATAACGTTGTCGTCACGGCGCGTGACCCCAGCGGTGCCATAGGCACGGCCAGCTTCACGTGGAACATCGCCAACGTGGCGCCGGCGGCTGTGGCCGATGCCGCAGCCACCGACCAGAACACGGCGCTCACGATGGGTGATGTGCTGGCAAACGATCGTGACGGCGCGGGCGATACCGATCCGCTGACCGTCAGCCAGGTTGCCGGTGCTGCCAATAACGTCGGCGCGATAGTGGCCGGCAGTGCTGGCGGTACGTTCCGTATCAACAGTGACGGCAGCTATACGTTCGATCCGGGCATGGCCTTCGTGGGCCTGGCCGCCGGGCAAAGCGCCCAGACCCAGGTCACTTATCGCGTCTCCGACGGTCAGAACGGCTTTTCTGACACTACGCTTGTCGTGACCGTAACCGGTACCAATGACCGGCCGACAGTCGCTGGTACGCCTGTCGATCAGGTCGGGCGTGACGGCGATACGGTCTCGATCGGGATTGCAGACAATTTCGGTGATCCGGACAACGGCGATACCCTGACCTACAGCGCGACCGGCCTGCCGGCCGGCCTGCGCCTGGATTCGGCCACCGGCCAGATTACGGGCACCATCGATCGGAGTGCCAGCCAGACCGATGGCGGAACCTACACCGTGAACCTGACGGCGACCGACGGCGCGGGCGCCTCGGTCTCCAGCAGCTTCGTCTATACCATCACCAATCCGGCACCGATCGCGGCCGATGACACGAACACGACCGGCGAGAACACGCCGGTTACCGGCTCGGTGCGTGCCAACGACCGCGACGGTGCCAACGATACCGATCCGCTGACGGTCGATCAGGTCGCCGGCAGTGCCGCGAATGTCGGCACCGCCGTGCTCGGTAGCGCCGGTGGCTCGTTCATCGTCAATGCCGACGGCGGGTATCGCTTCGACCCGGGCACGGCGTTCGATTATCTGGCAGCCGATCAGACCGCGACGACCGCGATCGACTACCGCATCAGTGACGCTCAGGGCGGTACCTCGCTCGCGCGCCTGACGATCACGGTCACCGGCGCCAACGATATGCCGACCGTGGTCAATCCGTTGACCAATGTGGCCAGCAACGACAGCCAGAGCGTGGCTATCGACACCGCGGGCGCCTTCACCGACGTCGATACCAATGACCGTCTGACGTACACGGCCACGGGCCTGCCGGCCGGCCTGGCCTTCGACTCGGCCACGGGCCGCATCAGTGGCCGCCTGGCCAATGATGCCTCGGTCAACAGCCCTTATACCGTGACCATCACGGCCAGCGACGGCACCGCCACGGCCCAGTCGAGTTTCACGTGGCGCATCAATAACCTGGCCGCCACGGCCAACGATGACACGGGCATGACCGGCGAGAACACGGCACTGACCGTGAACGCGGCCAGCGGCGTGCTGGCCAACGACCGTGATCTTGACGGCGACCTGCTGCGCGTGGCCCAGGTCAACGCCGCGGCTGACAACGTCGGTAATGCGGTTCGCGGTGCCAACGGCGGGCAGTTCACCCTCAACGCCGACGGCAGCTATCGCTTTGATCCGGGCATGGATTTCGAAGCTCTGGCTGTCGGCGAAACCCGCACGACCTCGGTGAGCTACCAGGTCAGCGATGATCAGGGCTCGACCTCGATGGCGACCCTGAGCATCACCGTGACCGGCACCAACGATGCGCCGGTCGTCGACGCCCCGTTGCCCGATGCCTCGAACAACGATGGCCAGATGGTCACGCTGGTCACTGCGGGCGCATTCCGCGACGTGGATACCAATGACCGCCTGAGCTACACCGCCACGGGCCTGCCCGACGGCGTGATGATCGACGCGGCGACCGGTGTCATCAGCGGCCGGCTGGCCAGCGATGCCTCGGTGCGCGCGCCGTATAACGTGACTGTCACCGCCACGGATGAAGCAGGACAATCCGTGACGAGCACGTTCACCTGGGCGATCGCCAACCTGGCCGCGACGGCCAACGACGACAGTGCGAGCACGTCCGAAGACGTCGCGTTTTCGCGCAATGCGGCCAGCGGCGTGCTGGCCAACGACCGGGATCTCGACGATGATCCGCTGACCGTGGTCCGTGTGGCCGATCAGCCCGAGCGCGTCGGCCAGGCCGTGGCCGGCACCAACGCCGGTCTATTCACGATCGGCGCGGATGGCCGTTACAGCTTCGATCCGAACGGCGCGTTCAACGATCTGGCCGTGGGGGCTTCTCGCGATACGTCCGTGACCTACCAGATCAGTGACGGCCAGGGCAGCACTTCGACTGCCACGCTGACGGTGACGGTCACCGGCACCAACGATGGGCCGACGGTCGTTCAGCCGGTGGCCGATCAGAGCGCTCGCGATGGCGATAGGGTGCGGCTGGCCACGGCCGGGGCCTTCGCCGACGTGGACCGGGGCGATGTACTGAGCTACAGCGTCACCGGCTTGCCGGCCGGGCTGGCCATCGATACGGCCACCGGTCTGATCACCGGCACGCTGGATCGCAGTGCCAGCCAGGTGAATGGCGGGCGATATGCCGTCACGGTCACCGCGACCGATGACAACGGCGCACAAGTCAGCGACACCTTCGATTATGTCGTGACCAATCCGGTGCCGATGGCTGTCGACGACACCGCCACCACGAGCGAGAACGTCGACCTCTCCGGTAGCGTACTGGCCAACGATCGTGACGGCGTGGCTGATACCGATCCGTTGACCGTGGATCGTGTCAATGGCCAGGCCGAGGCTGTGGGGCGTGGTGTGGCCGGTAGCGCCGGCGGCGTATTCACCCTCAACGCCGATGGCAGCTATACCTTTGATCCGGGTACGGATTTCGATGCGCTGGCTGTCGGCCAGAGTGCAATGAGCCGCGTGGGCTATCGCATCAGCGACGGGCAGGGAGGCAGTGATACCGCCCAACTCACGGTCACCGTGACCGGCACCAATGATACGCCGACGGTCGCGCGAGCGCTTGACGATCTATCGGCCAGCAATACAGAAACGATCACGATCCCGACCGCGAATGCCTTTGCCGATGTGGATACGGGGGACACGCTCACTTTCACGGCCGAGGGTTTGCCCGATGGCTTGATGATCGATGCCGGAACCGGCGAAATCAGTGGCCAGCTGGCCGTCGATGCCGCGGCGCGTGGCCCGTTCAATATCCGCGTCACGGCGACCGATCGTGCGGGTGCGATGGCAAGCGACGCCTTCGTGCTTACGGTCAACGACCTGCCGATTACGGCCATGGGCGATACCGACACGACGGATCAGGACACCGTCATCACCCGAGAACAGAGCACAAGCGTGCTGGCCAACGACGGCGACACCGCGCAGGCGGTCAGCCGGGTCAACGGGTCGGCCGATAACGTGGGTATGGCGATCGCCGGCACCAACGGCGGATTGTTCACGGTCTTTGCCGACGGCACATATCGCTTTGAGCCCGACGATGCCTTCGATCGGCTGCAGATGGGCGAAACAGATACCACCTCCGTGGTCTATGAGGTCGCCAACAACGGCGGCGGCACGGACACGGCCCGGCTGATCATCACGGTCGCCGGCGTTAATGATGTGCCCATCGGCGATAACGTGCCCCTGGCGCCGCAGAGAGCTCTGGACGGCGATACGGTGGCTATCGCCACGGCTGATGGCTTTGTTGATCCGGACAGCGATCCCTTGACCTATGCCGCGGCCGGGCTGCCGGCCGGGCTGTCGATCGATGCCGCGACGGGTGTGGTCCGCGGCACGCTGACGTCCGATGCCTCGCAGAACGGGCCCGGGAACAACGGCCGCTATACGATCGCCGTCACCGCGACCGATCCATCGGGGGGCAACGCATACCGAGGCCTTCACGCTGGACGTGGCCAATGCGCCGGTCGCGGCACGCGATGAGTCGGTGGCCGTGAGCCAGACCGGCACCTTCAGCGGCAACGTCTTCAACAACGATGCCGACGGCGCGAACGACATGGATCCGCTTCGTGTGGCCCGCGTGGCCGGCCAGGCCGACAATGTGGGCCAGACGATCACCGGCAGCAATGGCGGTGTGTTCGTCGTCAACGCCGACGGCAGCTACACCTTCGATGCCCAGGCTGCGTTCGTGGCGCTGGCCGCAGATGAAACCGCCGTCACCACGATCGATTACCAGATCACCGACGATCAGGGCAGTACGGCCACGGCCACGATCTTGGTCACCGTCACCGGCGCCAACGATGCACCGATGGCGGCCAACGTGCCCTTGCCGCGTCAGGACGAAACCGACGGCGCCAGTGTCTCGATCGCCACCGACGGGGCCTTCGTGGATCCTGATGGGGAGCCGCTGACCTATCGCGTTGTCGGCCTGCCCGACGGTCTGATGATCGATGCCCAGACCGGCCGTATCACCGGCCAGCTGGCCAGCAATGCCTCACAGCAAGGCCCGGATGGCAACGGTACCTACCGTGTGACCGTCACGGCCACCGATCCGAGCGGCGCCGCGCACGACGAAAGCTTTGTTCTGAGTGTTGCCAATCGGCCGGTGATCGCCAACGACGATGGCGGCCAGGTCGCCCAGAACGACACCACGAGCGGTAACGTACTCGCAAACGACGCGGATACGGGCCCGGACAACGATCCCTTGAGCGTGGTGGCGATCAATGGCGATGCCGAGGGTATCGCCACGGCCGTGGCCGGCGACAACGGTGGCCTGTTCACCATCGACGCCGACGGCAGCTATATCTTTGATACCAACGGCGCCTTCACGGGGCTGGCGGCCGGCGAAAGTGCCAGCACGACAGTGGTCTATCAGGTCAGTGACGGTCAGGGCAGCACCACCACGGCCCGGCTCATCGTTGAAGTCACAGGCGTCAACGATACGCCGAGTGTTGTCGCCGATCTGGCGCGCCAGGACGTGACCGATGGCGAAACGGTATCGATCGCCACCGCGGATGCGTTTGCCGATGCGGATGACGACACCTTGCGTTATACCGCCGAGGGCTTGCCTGATGGGCTGGCCATCGATGCGGTCACCGGCGTCATCGCGGGTCGTTTGACCAGTGATGCGTCCCAAGGCGGGCCGAACGGCGACGGGCGTTATCAGGTTGCCGTCACCGCCACCGATGCCTCCGGCGAAGCCGTCAGCCAGACGCTGACGGTGGCTGCGGCCAATCGCCCGGTGATCGCCAACGATGACATGGTCATGAGCGCTCAGAACGGCACGGCCTCGGGCAATGTGCTGGTCAATGATCAGGACACCGGTCCCGATAACGACCCGCTGCGTGTGGTCACCGTCGGCGACATGGATCAACCCGGCGCCCGTGTGGCCGGCGATCAAGGCGGTATGTTCACCGTCAACGCCGACGGCAGCTATACCTTCGACACCAACGGCGCCTTCGACACCTTGGCCGCCGGCCAGACGGCGACGACGTCGGTCACGTACCAGGTCTCCGATGGCCAGGGCAGCACCACGAGCGCGCGGCTGTCAGTCGAAGTGATCGGTATCAACGACGCGCCCACGGCCGACGGCATGCCGATCGGTGACCAGCAGGATCTCGACGGCAATACGGTCAGCCTGGACACCGCGGGTACGTTCGACGATGTCGATGACGGCGATACGCTGACCTACACGGCCAGCGCTCTGCCCCCAGGGCTTGTCATCGATGCCGCGACGGGCGTGATCAGCGGTACGCTGGAGCGCTCGGCCTCGATGGGGGCGCCGTATCGCGTGTCGGTGACCGCCACGGACGAGGCCGGGGCAAGCGCGACCACGCAATTCGTCTGGCAGGTCATCAATCCCGCGCCCCGGGCGGGCGCCGATGCCAATACGGTGGACGAGAACGCGCGCCTGTCGGTCAACGCCGATCAGGGCGTTCTGGCCAACGATATCGACCCCGACGACGACCGACTCACGGTGGACAGCGTGGGCGGCCAGGCCAATGCGGTCGGCCAGAGCGTGGCCGGCAGTAACGGCGGGGTGTTCGTCATCGAGCGTGACGGCAGCTACAGCTTCGATACCAGCGGCGCCTTCGACGACCTGGCCGCGGATGCTGCGCGCACCACACAGGTGGCTTACCAGGTTCGTGATGCCGATGGCGCCAGCGATACCGCGTTCCTGACCGTAACCGTGACCGGCGCCAACGATGCGCCGGTGATCAATGGCGATGGCTTGATGAGTCGCCAGGACGGCGACGGCGCCGAAGTGTTGCTGGATACCGGGGCGGCCTTCGTCGATCCCGATCGCGGCGATACGTTGACGTATCGCGTCGACAATCTGCCGCCAGGGCTGATGTTCGACACCGCGACCGGCCAGATCACGGGCCGTCTGGACAACGATGCCTCGGCCAACGCGCCGTATCAGGTCACGGTGACCGCAACCGACGACAACGGCGGCTCACTCAGCCAGAGCTTTGTCTGGCAGATCGACAACGTCGTCCCCGTCGCGGGCGAGGATACCGCTCAGGTTCAGGCCGGCGGCGCCACGACCGGCAACGTGCTGGATAACGACATCGACGGCGCCCCGGATAACGATCCGCTTACCGTCGTTGCCATCAACAACGCCGGCGATAACGTGGCCCGTGAGATTGCGGGCAGCAACGGCGGTACGTTCGTCGTACGCGCCGACGGCAGCTACAGCTTCACCGCGGGCGATGATTTCCGCAGCCTGTCTGCCGGTGAGCGTCTCGACACTGCCATCAGCTATCGCATCAGCGACGGCCAGGGCGGCTTCGATACCGCAACGCTCAGCGTTGGCGTGACCGGCGTGAACGATGCGCCGGTCGTCGTCTCGCCCGTAGGCGATCAGCAGGGCACGGACGGCGCCAGTGTGCGCATCACGCCCGCCATCATCGATCGTGACAATGGCGATGTATTGACCTACACGGTCGACAACCTGCCGGCAGGCCTGACCATCGATCGCGATACCGGCATCATCAGCGGCACTCTGGCCGCCGATGCCTCGGTCGACGCGCCGTATCGCATCACCGTGACCGCCATCGACGAAGCGGGCGCCACGGTCAACGATGTATTCACCCTCAATGTGGCCAATCCGGCGCCGGATGCCGCCGGTGAGACCGGCCGCGTCAACGAAGACGCCGATCTCGTGGTTGCCGCGGCCAACGGCGTGCTGGCCAACGACGCCGATCCCGACGGCGATATGCTGACCGTCGATCAGGTAGCCGGTCAGGTCGACAACGTCGGCCAGGCGGTCGCCGCGGCCAATGGCGGTCTGTTCACGATCGCGGCCGATGGCAGCTATCGCTTTGCCACCAACGGTGCGTTCGATGATCTGGCCGCCGGTGAGACCCGAGCCACGGCCGTGACGTATCGCGTGTCTGACGGCCAGGGCGGTTTTGATACCGCGCAGCTTGTCGTCACGGTACTGGGCTCCAACGACGCCCCGGTCGCGGTTGCCGACAGCGCCGCCACCGACCAGAACACACGGCTTGTCATCGAGGCCGGGCGTGGCGTGCTGGCCAATGATCGCGATATCGACAACGGCGATACCCTGCGCGTGGTGGCCGTGGCCGGCCGCGGCGACGGTGTCGCCGCTGCAGTGGCCGGCAGCCAGGGCGGGCGTTTCATATTGGCCGCCGACGGCAGCTATGTGTTTGAGCCCGGTGATGATTTCGCTGCGCTGGCCGCTGGCCAGACGCTCACCACAAGCGTTGACTACACGGTCTCCGACGGCCAGGGCGCGACCGCCGACAGCACGGTCAGCGTCACCGTGGCCGGCATCAACGATGTGCCGACTGCCCGGGGCCAACTGCCTGACCAGAGCGCAAGCGACGGCAATCAGGTCTCGATCAACACGGCCGGCGGCTTCGCCGACGTGGATCGCGGCGATACGCTGGCCTACAGCGCCGACGGCCTGCCGCCGGGGCTGATGATCGATGCTGATACCGGCATCATCTCGGGCCAGCTTGCCCCCGATGCCTCGGACAACGGTCCGTACGCCGTGACCGTCACGGCCACCGACGAGGCCGGGACCAGCATCACGCAGCGCTTTAGCTTCTCCGTGGCCGATCGGGCCTCGGTGGCCGCCGACGATGCGGCCTCGACCGATCAGAACACCGTGCTTTCGGTGGATGCCGACAATGGCGTGCTGGCCAACGATCAGGACCCCGACGGCGATGGCCTGGCCGTGGTTTCGGTCAACGGTGATGCCCAGGCGCTGGGCATGGGCGTCGCCGGCAGTAACGGCGGTGTCTTTACCCTCAATGCCGATGGCAGCTATGTCTTCTCGCCGGGCGATGATTTCGTGAACCTGGCGGCCGGCGATACCGCCACTACGTCGGTCATCTACAGCCTCGATGGCAACGATGCTGCAGCACGCCTGACAATCACGGTCTCTGGCGTGAACGATGCGCCGGTGGTCGTGAACACGCCGGACGATGTCGAGGCCACCGACGGCAGCGCGGTCACCCTTGATACCGCCGATGCCTTCAATGATCCGGATCTGGGCGACACGCTGACCTATTCGGCTGACAATCTGCCGGACAATCTGGTCATCGATCGCGATACCGGCCTGATTCAGGGCCGATTGGCCGCCAACGCCTCCGACAACGGCCCGTTCCAGGTCGCGGTCACGGCCACCGACGCCGCCGGGCGCCAGGCCACGGCGATGTTCACCGTTCGTGTAGCCGATGTGCCCGCCGAGCCGGTCGACGACATCGCGCGCACCGACGAAGACACCGCACTCGTGCGCCAGCCGGCCAACGGCGTATTGATCAACGATATTGATTCCGACGGCGACGTGCTGGCCGTTGATCGGGTGGCCGGTTCCCCGGACAACGTCGGCGTAGGCGTGGCCGGCAGCAACGGTGGTGTGTTCGTCATCAATGCTGATGGCAGCTATCGTTTCGATCCGGGCATGGATTTCCAGGCTCTGGCGGCCGGCGAGAGCGCCACCACCTCTATCAGTTATCTCACCGACGGCGGCGCTGATACCGCCACCTTGACCGTCGTGGTCGACGGCATGAACGACGCGCCGACCGCGCTCGGCCTGTCGCCGATGACCGCGCACGACAACCAGCAGGTCACGATCCCGACCGCCGGCGGTTTTGCCGATCTCGATACCAACGATACCTTGTCGTACCAGGCGCTCGGGCTGCCGGACGGGCTGAGCATCGATGCCGAGACCGGCCTGATCACCGGGCGTGTCGCCGACGGGGCCGCGGCCCGTGGTCCGTACGATATTCAGATCACCGCCACCGATCCGGCCGGGGCCAGCGCGATCACGCGGTTCACGCTCACCGTCATCAACGACCCGGCCGTGGCCGTGGACGATGCCGCGAGCACGAGCGAAAACACGGCCATCAGCCGGGCCGCCGAAAACGGCGTATTGGCCAACGACCGCGACAACGACACGCCGACGCTGGTCGTGGGCGCCGTGGCCGGCCAGGCCGATAACGTCGGCCAGAGCGTCGCCGGATCGAACGGCGGCGCGTTCATCGTCAACGCAGACGGCAGCTACAGCTTCGAGCCGGGCGACGATTTCGACACGCTGGCCGAGGGCGCGACGCGCACCACGGACATCACGTATCAAGTGGGCGACGTCGATGGCCAGACCAATACCGCGACGTTGACCGTCACAGTCATGGGCGCCAACGACGCCCCGCGCGTCGTCACGCCTCTGAATGACAGCCAGGCCAGCGACGGCGCGACTATTGCCATCACCACAGCCGGCGCCTTCGCCGACGCGGACAATGGCGATCGTCTGACCTTCAGCGCCGACGGGCTGCCGCCGGGTATCTCGATCGATACCGATACCGGGCGTATCTTCGGCCAGCTGGCCGCTGATGCCTCGCTCGACGGCCCCTATACCATCACGGTGACCGCGACCGATCCGGCCGGTGCCTCGGTGGACAGCTCGTTCGATCTGTCGGTGGCCAACATCGCGCCGATCGCAGCCGACGATATGGCCCGGGCAGCGGCCGAAGGCGCGGTGGCCGGCAATGTGCTGGCCAACGATCGCGACGGCGCACCGGACGCCGATCCGCTGCGCGTCGCCGCCGCGGGGGGCGATGATGACAACGTCGGCCAGGCCATCGCCGGGGACAACGGCGGCCAGTTCGTGATCAATGCCGACGGCAGCTATGCCTTCACGGCGGGCGACGATTTCGCTTATCTGGCCGACGGCCAGACCGCGGTCACCCGCGTGACCTATCAGATCAGCGACGGCCAGGGCGGCAACGCTTCGGCCAGCCTGGCGATCACGGTCACCGGTGCCAACGATGCGCCGGTGGTGGCTGCCCCGCTGGGCGACATCTCGGCCAACGACGGCGCACAGGTCACGATTCCCACGGCCAACGCCTTCACTGATCCCGATCGCGGCGACGTGTTGTCTTATCGCGCCGATGGTCTGCCGCCCGGGCTCGTCATCGACGCCCAGACCGGCCTGATCACCGGCCGGCTGGCCGCCGATGCCTCCGACAACGGCCCGTATCGCATCACCGTGACCGCGACCGACCGGAGTGGGACTGCCGTGTCCTCGGTGTTCAGCCTGTCGGCCAACGACCGGGCCGCGCTAGCCAACGGTGATGCCGCCAGCACCGGCGAGAACGTTGTCTTCGTACGCGACGCGGCCAACGGCGTACTCGCCAATGATCTCGATCCCGACGGCGACGCGTTGTCCGTGGCCGCAGTCAACGGCCAGCCGGCCAACGTCGGTGCACGCATCGCCGGCGACAACGGCGGCGTGTTCATCGTGGCCGCCGACGGCAGTTATCGCTTCGAGCCGGGTACCGATTTCGATCGCCTGGCCGCAGGCGATCAGGCGACCACCACGATCACGTATCAAGCCGCCGGCAACGGCGCGCCCGGTGGCACGGCGACATTGTCGATCACGGTTCAGGGCACCAACGATGCGCCGCAGGTCGTGGCGCCGCTGGTCGATATCGATACCCGCGACGGCTATACGCTGGTCATTGCCACCGCCGATGCCTTCAACGATGTCGATACCGGGGATCGTCTGACCTACAGCGCTCGTAATCTGCCCGACGGCCTGGCTATCGATGCCGCCACGGGCATCGTCTCCGGACGTCTGGGCTCGGATGCCTCGCAGAACGCGCCCTACGACATCATCGTGGTGGCAACGGATGCCAGCGGCGTGCCGGCCGAAGCGCGCTTCACGCTCAATGCCTTCAATGTGGCTCCGCAGGCCGACGATGACACGGCAACAACCGAGCAGAACGACGTTCTGCGCGCCGACGCCGACAACGGCGTGCTGGCCAACGACCAGGACGGCACGGCCGACTTCGATGCTATTCAGGTCTCGGCGGTCGGCGGCAACGCCGATCGCGTGGGAGCCGGTGTCGCCGGCGATCAAGGCGGCTCGTTCGTCATCAACGCCGACGGCAGCTATGTCTTCGACCCGGGCACGGATTTCGATGCGCTGGCTGCCGGCCAGAGCGCAACGACCGTTGTGCGCTATACCGTCTCCGACGGTCAGGGGGGCACCGCACAGGCCATGCTGGCCGTGCAGGTCACCGGCATCAACGATGCGCCGACGCTGATCGAGCCGATCGCCGATCAGAGGGCATCGGACAGCCAGGAGGTCTTCATTCCGGTGGGCGGCACGTTCGCCGATGTGGATACCGACGACCGCCTGACCTACAGCGCCGAGGGGCTGCCCGACGGTTTGACGATCGATGCCGGGACCGGCCTGATTGCCGGTACCCTGGCCGACGATGCCTCGATGACGAACAACGGCAGCTATGTCGTGACCGTCACCGGCACCGATCGTAACGGTGCGAGCGTCACTGACCAGTTCACGTTGGGCGTGGTCGCGCGTCCGGCTGACGCAGTGGCTGATCAGAACCGAACCGATGAGAACACCGATCTATCGGTCGCGGCCCCGGGAGTGCTGGCCAACGATGCTCGTGTCGCGGCCGTGGCCGGTGTGGCCGGCTCGGCCGAGCGCGTGGGCCAGACCGTGGCCGGCAGCAACGGCGGCGTGTTCGTCATCAATGATGATGGCAGCTACCGCTTCTCGCCCGACGCCGACTTCGACAATCTGGAGATCGGCGATACAGCCACGACCTCGATCACCTACCAGGTGGATGACGGCCGCGGCGGCCTGGCCGAGGCCATGCTGACGATCACCGTCGACGGCGTGAACGATGCGCCAACCGTGGCACTGGCGGCGGCCGATCAGCGTAACGACGATGGCGATCGCGTGGTCATCGACACCGCGAGCCTGTTCGCCGAGGTCGATGACAACGACACGCTGACCTACAGCGCTGACGGCCTGCCCGACGGCGTGGCCATCGATTCGGCCACCGGCCGTATCACCGGCCGCCTGGCCAGTGATGCCTCGCGGAACGGCCCCTACACCGTCACGCTGACCGCTACCGACAGCCAGGATGCCAGCGCGAGCCAGACATTCATCTGGACCGTCGACAACCTCGCCCCGGTGGCCGCGGACGACGGCGGGGCCATCACGGCCGGCGGCGCCCCGATCACCGGCGACGTGCTGGCCAATGATCTCGACGGCGCGCCCGACAACGACATGCTGCGTGTGGCTCAGGTGGCCGGTCGCGTCGATAACCTGGGCATGGCCGTACGTGGTAGCCAGGGCGGGCTGTTCACACTGCATGCCGACGGCAGTTACAGCTTCGACGCCGGTCAGGATTTCAAGAATCTGGCCGCCGGCCAGACCCGTGGCACGGCCATCGATTATGTGGTCACCGACAACCAGGGCGGTACGGACACCGCCCGCCTGATCGTCACGGTCACCGGGGTCAACGATGGCCCGGTGATCGTCACCGCGTTGGCCGATACGCGTGCCAACGACGGCGCAAGCGTCGCGCTGTCAACGGCGGGCGCCTTTGCTGATCCGGATGCCGGCGATGCGTTGGCCTACAGTGCCGACGGGCTGCCCGAGGGGCTGGCCATCGATGCCGATACCGGCCTCATCACCGGCCAGGCGGCCAGCGATGCGTCGGTCAACGGGCCGTACACCGTGGTGGTCACGGCCACCGACGGTGCCGGCCAGAGCACGAGCTCTGGCTTCACTTGGGCCTTCGACAACGTGGCCCCGGTGGCCACCGACGACATGGCGCGCGGCGACGACGGCGTGCGTCAGACCGGCAACGTGCTGCTCAACGACGTTGACAGTGCGCCGGACAACGATGTTCTGAACGTCGCCCGCGTGGGCGGCGATGCCGATAACGTCGGCCAGTCGGTGGCCGGCGATCGCGGTGGCCGATTCACCATCAACGCCGACGGCAGTTATGTCTTCGTCCCCGGCGACGACTTCGTGGATCTGGCCGCGGGCGAGACCCGATCGACCCAGATCACCTACCAGATCGGTGACGGACAGGGCGGTCTGGACACCGCGACGGTCACGGTCACGGTCGTGGGCATCAACCAGGGCCCGACGACGGTCTCGCCGCTGGCCGACATCACGGCCAACGACGGCGCCAGCGTGGCGATTGCCGCCGCCGGCGCGTTCGCCGATGCCGACAACGGCGACACGCTGACCTACAGCGCCCAGGGCCTGCCGCAGGGCCTGGCGATCGATGCCGATACCGGGCTCATCACCGGCAGCCTGGCCGTCGATGCCTCTGAACGGGCACCGGTTCAGGTGCGGGTTACCGCTACCGATCGTGCCGGCGTAGCCACGACGAGCACGTTCATGCTGACCAGCCTGAACGTCGCCCCGCAGGCCGTCGACGATATGGCCCTCGGTGAGGCCGGGATTACGGCCACGGGCAATGTCCTGGCCAATGATCGCGACGGTGAGACCGATGGCGATCGGCTTGTCGTGAGCGCAATCAATGACGACGCGGCCGGCGTGGGCCAAGACGTTGCCGGCAGCAATGGCGGGATGTTCCGTATCGCTGCCGATGGCAGCTATCAGTTCTTGCCGGGCGGTGATTTCACCAACCTGGCGGTCGGCGAGCAGGCTGTCACCCAGGTGACGTATCGCGTCGCCGATGGCCAGGGCGCTTCCGATACGGCCGCCCTGATCGTCACCGTGAACGGCGTCAACGATGCGCCGCAGGTCGTGCGCGATCTGGCGTCCACGGGCACCGGCGACGGGCAGAGCGTCACGCTGGAAACAGCCACCGCGTTCGTTGATCCCGACAACGGCGATCGGCTGAGCTATCGCGCCGACGGCCTGCCCGACGGGCTGGTCATCGATGCCGATACCGGACGTATCACCGGCGCGCTGGGAAGTGACGCTTCGGTGGGCAGTCCGTATCAGATCGATATCACGGCAACCGATCAGAGCGGTGCCAGTGCGACCACGCGCTTCACCCTGACGGCTGTCAACGCGGCCCCCATCGCCGTGAGCGACAGTGCAACCACCGGCGAACGCGCCGGTCTGGACGTACCGGCTGCCCAGGGCGTACTGGTCAACGACCGCGACGGCGGGCTCGATCGTGATGCCTTGCAGATCGTGGCTGTCAACGACGACGCCGATGCCATCGGCACGCCGGTGACGGGCAGCAACGGCGGCGTATTCGTCCTGCGCGACGATGGCAGTTATACCTTCGACCCACAGGATGCCTTCACCGGGCTCGGGGCCGGGGAGTCGGCAACCACCACCCTCGAATACCGTATCAGCGACGGCCAGGGCGGCTTCTCTAGCGCCAATCTTGTGGTCACGATCATGGGCGCCAACGATGCGCCGCAGGTCATCGCCTCCACGGCCAGCCAGGCGGCCGACGATGGCTCGACCGTGGCCATCGCGGCCGGCGCGGCCTTCGCCGACCCGGACTCTGTGCTGACCTTCACGGCCGACGGCTTGCCGGACGGCCTGATGATCGATGCCGAATCCGGCCTGATCACGGGCCGGCTGGCCAGCGATGCCTCGGTACGCGGGCCTTATGTGATCACGGTCACCGCAACCGACGACCGGGGCGCGGCCGTTACCGACCGTTTCACCCTGAGCGCCAACAACACCGTGCCGGTCGCGGCTGCGGACACAGCCCGTACGCCTGCCGATCAGGTTCTTGCCAGCGCCCCGGGCGCCGGCGTGCTCGCCAACGATATGGATGCCGACGGCGATACGCTCGTGGTCGCCCGGGTCAACGGCGAGGCCAACATGCCGGGGCGCAGTGTCGCCGGTGATCAGGGCGGGCTGTTCCGTATCAACGCCGACGGCAGCTATACCTTTGATCCCAACGGTGCCTTCGACACCCTGGCCGCCGGCCAGAGCGCGATCACCTCGGTGTCCTATACCGTCTCCGACGGCCAGGGCGGCACGCGTGAGAGCGATTTCACCGTTACGGTGCAGGGCATCAACGACGCGCCGACGGTCATGCCGATCGACGATCAGAACGCTCGCGATCGCGAGCAGGTCGCGATCGCGGCCGGTAGCGCGTTTGCCGATATCGATACCGGCGACAATCTGACCTTCACGGCCAACGGCCTGCCGATGGGGCTTGTCATCGATTCCGCCACCGGGCGGATCACCGGCCAGCTGGCTGCCGATGCTTCCGATAACGGCCCGTACACCATCACTGTGTCGGCCACCGATCGGCTGGGTGCCACAGTCAGCACGCAATTTGCACTGAACGTCGCCGATCAGCCCTCGATCGCGGCCGATGACTCGGCCACGGCCTCGGAAAACGCCACCCTGTCGCGCAACGCGGCCGACGGCGTGCTGGCCAACGATATCGACCCCGACGGCGACGGGCTGTCGGTGGTTCAGGTCAACGGCCAGGCGAATGCCGTGGGCGCCAGTGTCGCCGGTACGCGTGGCGGCCTGTTCACGATCGGCTCCGACGGCGGCTATACCTTCACCACGAACAATGGCTTCGATACGCTCGGCGCTGGCCAGACAGCCACGACGTCGGTGACCTACAGTATCGCCGACGATGACGGCGGCATGACCACGGCCACACTGACGGTCACCGTGACCGGCACCAACGACGCGCCGCGCGCGGTTGCCACGATTGGTGATACCGCCGCCCGTGTGGGCGATCCGGTCCTGCTGACCACGGCCGATGCCTTCGCCGATGCCGACGGCAACGATCGATTGACCTATACCGCCGATAATCTGCCGGCCGGGCTGTCGATCGATGCCGATACCGGCGTCATCGGTGGCACGCTGGGCGCCGGCAACGATGTCGACGGGCCGACCACCATCGCGGTGACGGCCACCGACCGCAGCGGCGCCACGGCCACGACATCGTTCGACTTCACGGTCAACGACACGCCGGCACAGGCGGCCGACGACAGCGTGACCACCGCTGAGAACACGCCCGTTTCTGCCGATGCGGATAACGGCGTACTGGCCAATGATCGTGACGCTGACGGCACACCGCTCACGGTGGGCCAGGTCAACGCCCGGGCCGACAATGTCGGCGTGATCGTGGCCGGCAGCAATGGCGGCACGTTCGTCGTCAGCGCTGACGGCAGCTACAGCTTCGATCCGGGCACGGACTTCGATGCCCTGGCCCCGGGCCAGACCGCCAGCACCTCGGTGACCTATCAGCCGCTCGGCGGGGATATGCCGGCTACGCTCAGCGTGACGCTCACCGGCGCCAACGACGCGCCAACGACGACCGGCCTCGCGCCGATCACGGCCAATGTCAATACGCCGGTGCAGGTATCGCTGGCCGATGCCTTCAACGATATCGACAACGGTGACCGCCTGAGCTTCAGCGCCGACGGACTCCCGCCGGGGCTGAGCCTGGACGCCGACACGGGCGTGATCAGCGGCACCGTCGGGCCGGATGCGGCGCGTGACATGCCGTATCAGGTGCGAGTGACGGTGACCGACACCGCCGGGGCGAGCGTGAGCACGGCCTTCGATTATCGCGTGGTCGATGATCCCGCCACCGCGATCGACGATACGGCAACGACCGACGAAAACACCGTCATCCGGCGTGATGCCGCCAACGGCGTACTGGCCAACGACCGCGACGACGATACGCCAAACCCGGTTGTGGGCGCGGTCAACGGCCGGTCCGGCAATGTCGGCATGGCCGTGGCGGGCAGCCAGGGCGGCACGTTCATCGTCAACGCCGACGGCAGCTACTCGTTCGATCCGAACGGGGCCTTCGATTACCTGGCGGCCGACCAGAGTGCCACCACCCAGATCACTTATCAGGTGGGCGCCGGCGGCGACGGCGCCACGGCTACGCTCGTGGTCACGGTGCAGGGCACCAACGATGCGCCGACCACGATCGGGGCGATCGACGACGTCGCCGCGCGCGACGGCCAGACGCTGGCCATCGGCACGGCGGATGTCTTCGCCGATGCCGACCGCGGCGATGTTCTGCTCTATAGCGCCGACAATCTGCCGGCCGGGCTGGCGATCGACGCCGATACCGGCCTGATCAGCGGTCGGCTGGCGGGTGATGCCTCGCAGCAGGGCCCGTTCATCATCGGGGTCACGGCCACCGATGGCCAGGGCGCGGCCACGACGGCGCGCTTCACGCTGGATATCACGAACATCGCGCCGGTTGCGGTCAGCGATAATGCGACCACCGGTGCCCAGGCCCCGGCGACAGGCAACGTGCTGGCCAACGATCGTGACGGCGCTCCCGATACCGATGCGTTGACGGTGATTGGCGTGGGCGGTCGTGCCGANNGCGTNGGCCAACCGTNTNGNNGGCAGCGCCGGCGGTCGATTCACGATCNNGGCCAACGGCGATTATCGCTTCGAGCCGGGNAACGANTTCGCCNGCCTNGCGGCCGGNCANTCNGCCAGCACNCAGNTCAGCTATCAGNNNNGCGATGGCCAGGGCGGCACGGCCACNACGACNCTCGTGGTCACNGTGATGGGCGNCGACGATGCNCCGACGNTGNTNNCNCCGATNGCTGACGTATCCGCCAACGACGGCACNTCGGTNCAGATCGAGACCGCNGGCGCGTTTGCNGANCCCGATGCCAACGCNGTGCTGANCTACNCNGCNGACGGNCTGCCNGANGGNNTGANGATNGATGCCGACACNGGGCGCATCACCGGNCAGCTNGNNGCNAACGCCTCNGATAACGCGCCGTACTCGGTCACGATCACCGCCACCGATCAGGGCGGAAATCAGGTGACGGACACATTTGTCATTCGCGTGAACGACCCGGCAAGCGTTGCCGTCGATGACCGCGGCATGACCGGCGAAAACACGCCGCTGACCGTCGATGCCGTCAACGGCGTGCTGGCCAACGACATCAACCCGGACGGCGATACGCTGTCGGTGGTCGCGGTCGACGGCGCGGCTGATCGGCTCGGCCAGCGTGTGGCCGGCAGTCAGGGCGGCACCTTCACGCTCATGGCCGATGGCAGCTATCGCTTCGAGCCGGGGGCCGATTTCGATCGGCTGGCCCAGGGCGAGCAGGCGGTCACGAGCATCACGTATCGGGTCTCCGGCGCGGCCGACGGCACGGATACCGCCACCTTGAGTGTGGCGGTCACCGGCGTGAACGACGCGCCCAACGTGATCACGCCATTGGGCGATCAGCGTGAGGCCGAAAGTGCATCGGTGACGATTGCCACCGCTGGCGCCTTTGCCGACGTGGATCGCGGCGATACGCTGCGCTTTGCCGCCGCTGGCCTGCCGAGCGGGCTGACGATTGATGCCCGTACCGGTCTGATCACGGGAACGCTGGCTCGCGATGCGGCTGCCAACGGGCCTTACACGGTCACCGTGACGGCCACGGACGATTTCGGTCAGAGCATCGATAGTCGCTTCATGCTGACCGCGTACAACCAGCCGGTCACCGCCATGGCCGACACGGCCGCGGCCAGCGCGGATCGCACATTGTCGGTCAATGCCGCCAGCGGCGTGCTCGCCAATGATCGCGATGGTGACGGCGACCGCCTGTCGGTTGCAGCTGTGAACGATCGCGTTGATGCGGTGGGGCAGTCCCTGGTCGGGGCCAACGGGGGACGATTCACGATCGCCGCCGACGGCAGCTATGTCTTCGACCCGAACGGCGATTTCGCCAATCTCGCAGCGGGCCAGACGGCCACGACGTCGATCCGCTACACCACGAGCGATGGCC
The DNA here is from genome assembly GCA_002715985.1 of Lysobacterales bacterium. Classification (GTDB taxonomy): domain Bacteria; phylum Pseudomonadota; class Gammaproteobacteria; order Nevskiales; family Salinisphaeraceae; genus Salinisphaera. The sequence goes on from PBAO01000004.1 coordinate 19,883, forward strand.
AGGGCTCGACACAGGACGCCACGTTGTCGATCACGGTCACCGGGGTGAACGATGCGCCGACCGTCGTTGCCCCGTTGGCGGCTATCGACGCCAACAACGGCGAACGGGTCGCGATTCCGACAGACGGTATCTTCCGCGACGTCGACAACGGCGATCGTTTGTCGTATCAAGCCGACGGCCTGCCCGCCGGGCTGGCCATCGATCCCGATACCGGGCTGATCAGCGGTCGACTGGCGGTCGATGCCGATGACCGGAGCCCCTATACCGTGGTCGTCACGGCCACCGACACGGGCGGCGCCACGATAACCAGCCAGGTGACCATCAGCGTGGGCGAGCGGCCCACGGTGGCCGTCGACGATATGAACCGCACCACGGAAGGCGCGGCGCTCGATGTCGCCGCGCCCGGCGTGCTGGCCAACGACCGGGATCCCGACGGTGATGGCCGGATGGTGGTGGGCGTGGCCGGTACCGGACAGGTCGGCACCGAGCTGGCCGGCAGCAACGGTGGCACCTTCGTCATCAATGCCGACGGCAGCTACCGTTTCGATCCGGGCCAGGATTTCAGCGGTCTGGCCGCGAATCAGACGGCGACCACCTCGATCACCTACCAGGCGGCCAACGACGCCGGCGGGCAGGACACCGCCCGTCTGACCATTACCGTCGACGGCCAGAACAACGCGCCTGCCATCGTCACGCCGCTTGCGCCGCAGGCCGCGCGTGACGGCGATACCGTGGCAATCACCACGGCCGGCACGTTCGTCGATTCGGATCGTGACGATCGGCTGAGCTACAGCGCCACCGGTTTGCCGGCCGGGCTGACCATCGATACCGATACGGGCCGGATCACGGGTCGTCTGGCGGCTGATGCATCGGCCGGCGCGCCCTATACGATCGTGGTTACGGCAAGCGACGGCCAGGGCGCCTCCGCCCAGTCGCAGTTCGCGCTCAGCGTAACCAACCCGGCCCCGGTGGCTGTCGACGACACGGCGGCCAATACCCTCGGCGCTGACACGACGGGCAACGTGCTGACCAACGACGCCGACGGCGCCTTCGATGACGACACGTTGCGTGTCGATCGCGTCGGTGGCCGTGCCGATGGCGTCGATACAGCTGTGCGCGGCAGTCAGGGCGGCCTGTTCACGCTGGGGCCCGACGGCAACTATTCGTTTACGGCCAACGGCGATTTCGATCGTCTGGCCGCCGGCGCCACCGCGACCACGTCGATCACGTATCGTGTGGTCGATGGCCAAGGCGGCACCGATACCGCCAAGCTTGTGGTCACTGTCACCGGCATCAATGATGCGCCCGATGTGGCGCGTGATCCGGCCGATCGCAGCGATGCGGACGGCGAGACGATTCGTCTGGCCACGGCGGGCAACTTCGCCGATGCGGACGTAGGCGACCGCCTGACCTATCGCGCCGACAATCTGCCACCGGGGCTGTCGATCGACCCCAATACCGGCGTGATTCAAGGGCGTCTGGATGCCGATGCATCGCTCGATGCGCCGTATCGGGTCAGCGTGACCGCAACCGACACCGCGGGCGCCTCGGCCACCGGTTCGTTTACCTGGCAAGTGGTCAATCTGGCACCGGTGGCCGTCGATGACCGCGCCACGGTCACGGCCGGTGACACCGGCGCTGGCAGCGTGCTGGCCAACGATCGCGACGGTGCGCCAGACAACGATGACCTGCGCGTCGATCGCGTGGGCGGCCGGGCTGGCGATGTCGGCCAGAGCGTGGCCGGCAGCAACGGTGGCCGGTTCACGGTGGCTGGCGACGGCAGCTGGCGCTTTGACCCGGAGGATGCCTTTACCGGTCTGGCGGCCGGCCAGCAGGCCGATACGCGTATCAGCTATCGCATCACCGATGACCAGGGCGGCAGCGCCACGGCCAATCTGGTGGTCACCGTCACCGGTGTCAACGAGGCGCCTACAGTAGTGAACCGCGCCGATCCGGCGCCGGTCTTCGACGGCGATCGCATCAATCTGTCGGTCAGCGAGCGATTCGCTGATGTCGATCAGGCAGATGTACTGTCCTATGCTGCCACCGGCCTGCCCGACGGCCTGGCGCTCGATCCGGCCACCGGGCGTATCGCCGGTCGGCTGGCCAGCGATGCCTCGGTTGACGGGCCTTATATCGTGACCCTCACGGCGATCGATCGCCAGGGCGGCCAGGTTTCGACCGATATTCGCCTGACGGTGAACAACCGCGGGCCGATGGCTGTCGACGATACAGTGCCTGCACGCGCCGATCGTCTGGCCGAGGCCGACGTGCTGGCTAATGACCGCGACGGTCTGGCCGATACCGACATGCTGTTCGTCGATCGGGTGGCTGGTTCGCCCGACAATGTCGGCGTGGCGGTCGCGGGCAGCAACGGGGGCCAGTTCGTCATCGCAAGCGATGGCAGCCTGACATTCACGCCGGCCGGCGACTTTGATTCGCTGGCCGCAGGCGGCACGGCCAGTACCGCTGTCACCTACGAGGTCTCCGACGGCCAGGGCGGCCTGGCAACGGCACAGGCCGTGGTGACCGTCACCGGCGTCAACGATGCACCGCGTATCGTCCAGGCGCTTGGCGACCGGCGTGTTGCCGATGGCAACGCGGTGGTCATCGCGGCTGGCCCGGCGTTCGCCGATGCCGATGCCGGCGATCGGCTGACCTACAGCGCCACTGGCCTGCCGGATGGCCTGGCGATCGATGCCGAGACCGGCACCATCACCGGCAGCCTGGGCGCTGCGGCCTCTCAGGCCGGACCGTACCAAGTAACCGTCACGGCCACCGACGATGCCGGCGTGCGTGCCTCGAGCCCGTTCACGCTGACCGCCATGAACGTGGCGCCGATTGCCGAGGCCGATGATGCCTCGACCGGCGAGAACACGGTGGCCAGCGGCAACGTACTGGAAAACGACGCCGACGGCGGCGCCGATCGCGATCCTTTGACGGTCGCTCGGGTCGATGGCCGAGCCGATGCCGTCGGCACGGCGATCGCCGGCAGCGCGGGCGGGCGGTTCATTATCGGTGCCGACGGTCAGTATCGCTTCGATCCGGGCCCGGACTTCGATGCATTGGCCGCCGGTGAAACCCGGACCACACAAATCACCTATCAGATCAGCGATGGCCAGGGCGGCAGCGATACAGCGACCCTGACCGTCGTGGTCGCAGGTGCCAACGATGCGCCCGTCGTGGCCCGACCCACGCCGGATCAGACAGTCTCGCGCGGGCAGAACGTCGTCATCACCGCCGGTGATGCGTTTGTCGATGCCGAAGGCGGACCCTTGTCCTATAGCGCCGACGGTCTGCCGGCCGGGCTGATGATCGACCCGGACACCGGCCGCATCACGGGTACCATCGGACCGGATCAGAACGCCGGGCCGTATACGGTGACCGTGACCGCACGGGATCCGGGCGGTGCCGCGGTCAGCGATCAGTTCACGATCACGGCACCCAACGCGGCGCCGGTGGCTGTGGCCGATGCCGCCACGGTCGATCAGAACACGCTGTCCTCCGGTAACGTGCTGGCCAATGATCGCGATGCTGAACGCGATACCCTGCGTGTCGCTCAGGTCGCCGGCCGCGGGGGCAGCGTGGGTCGGGCCGTGGCCGGCAGTGCCGGCGGGCGATTCACGATCGATGCCGACGGCGGGTTCGTTTTCGAGCCGGCCGGTGCGTTCAACGATCTGGCCGCGGGCGAGCGTGCCACGACGGCGGTGACGTATCAGGTTGCTGATGGCCAGGGCGGCTTTGATACGGCCACGCTCACGATCACCGTGACCGGCGTGGACGACGGTCCGGTCGTGGCCGACCCGACGCCGGCCCAGTCCGCGGACGACGGCCAGCGTGTGACGATTGCCGCCGGCAACGCCTTCGCCAGCCCGGACGGCGCCGATCTGACGTTCGCGGCAGATGGCTTGCCTGATGGCTTGATGATTGATCCCGAAACCGGTCTGATCACCGGCCGGCTGGGGGCTGATGCCTCGGTGAACGGGCCTTATGTCGTCGTGGTTACGGCCACCGACGCCAATGGCATCACGGCCATCGATCGTTTCACGCTGGATGTCGCCAACCTCGTGCCGGTCGCGACACAGGATACTGCGCGCACCGGCGAGAACACGATGGCCGCCGGCAACGTGCTGGCCAACGATCGCGACGGCGGCAACGACGGCGACCCCTTGCGCGTGGGCGCGGTCAACGGTGCGCCCGGCAACGTCGGCACAGCGATCGCCGGCAGCGCGGGCGGTATGTTCTTGGTCAACGCCGACGGCAGTTATACCTTCGATCCGGGCACGGATTTCGATGCGCTGGCACCTGGCGACACCGCCACGACCTCGGTCACCTATCAGGTCAGCGACGGGCAGGGCGGCACGGCCACCGAGACATTGATGATCGTGCTTGAAGGCGCCAACGACGCGCCGGTGATCGGCGATCAGCCGCTTGCGCCTCAAAGCGCTCGCGATGGCCAGAGCATCGCCCTGGGGCTCGGCGGCGCGTTCTTCGATATCGACGGCGATACCCTGACCTACGCAGCCGATAACCTGCCGCCAGGGCTTGTCATCGATACCGAAACCGGCCTGATCACGGGCACGGTGGCCAATAACGCCTCCAACGGCGGGCCGTATCGGGTCACGATCACGGTCAGCGACGGCAATGGCGGCATGGCCAGCCAGAGCTTCACCTGGACGGTGACCAACGAGCCCCCGATCGCAGGCGACGATACGAACTTCACCTCGGCCGACAATACGCTGACTGTCAGCGCCGACGACGGCGTTCTGGCCAACGATATCGATCCCGACGGCGATGGCCTCGTACTCCAGAGCGTGGCCGGCGCGGCCGAGAACATCGGTCAGAGTGTGGCCGGCACCCGGGGGGGACGGTTCACGATCGCTGCCGACGGTGGCTATCGCTTCGATCCGAACGGCGATTTCGACGATCTGGCCGTAGGTGAAACCGCCACCACGAGCGTGGTCTATACGGTCAACGACGAGGACGGCGGCACGGCCGAAGCGCGTGTTGTCATACAGATCACCGGCGTGGATCAGGCGCCGACCGTGGTGCGCCCGACGCCCGATCAATCGGTGGACGACGGACAGGCCATTGTCATCGCCGCAGGCGATGCCTTCGCGGATCGCGGGACACTGAGCTTCGCCGCAGACGGACTGCCGGACGGCTTGAAAATCGATGCCGAAACCGGCGTGATCACCGGCGCTCTGGGCGCGGATGCCAGCGCGAATGCGCCGTATACGATCGTCGTCACGGCCACTGACGCCAACGGCAACACCGTGACCGATCGGTTCGTGATCACGGCCCGTAACGTGGATCCGGTGGCCCGACCCGATCGTGGCCGTACCGATGAGAACACCGCCACGAGCGGCAACGTGCTGGATAACGATCGCGACGGCAGGCCGGACAATGACCGGTTGCGGGTTGATGCGATCGAGGGTCGCGCGGCGAATGTCGGCCGTTCGGTGGCCGGCAGCAACGGCGGCATGTTCGTCATCGGGGCCGACGGCGAGTATCGCTTCGATCCGAACGGCGATTTCGACGATCTGGCCGGCGGCCAGACCCGCACCACGACGGTGACCTATCAGGTCGCCGACGGCCAGGGCGGCTTTGATACGGCCGAGCTCACCCTGGTGGTCGAGGGCGCTCTCCAGGCGGGCGAGCTGACCGACGATACGGTGCAGTTCGGTGATAACTATCGCAAGGACATCACCGGCGCCTTCAACGATATCGGGCTGAACGGGCCGCTGAATTACAGCGCTGCCGGTCTGCCGCAAGGCCTGACCATCGATGCGGCCACGGGCATCATCCGGGGCAATCCGGTCGCCCTCGGCCCGTTCACGGTCACGATCGTGGCCACGGATGCCAACGGGCGCACGGTCACCGCAGACTACGGCGTGCGCGTGCTCTCGCCGGCGGTGCTCTACGACAACGGCCCGAGCGGGCCGGTGTTGGTCGCACCCGGCGGCATCGGCCTGGGGACATTGCCGATCGGCGGGTTCGTGGGCAACGGGCTCAACGAGCTCGAGCCTGATTCCACGGCCGACTTCGAGTTCGGCGTGGCCACCCGCCTGCCCAATGATCTGGATCTCGACGGCTTTGGCAGCGTGTTCGACGTCAATTTCACCACGCCGAAGATTCGCTATCAGGCCACTCAGACCGATGGCAGTCCGTTACCGGGCACGCTCACGATCAACGCCGATACCGGCGAGATCTCGGGCCGGCTGCCTGCCGACATGTCTCAGGCACGCCTGACCGTGATCGCCATCGACGACCAGGGCGATACCCGGACCCGCGAGGTCTGGGTCGATGCCATGGGGCAAGCGATTGCCGGGCCCGGTGATCGGGCACTGGCCGAACGTCCTGATCTGTATCGTCGTAGCGAAATCACGTTGATTCCGGGCCAGGACGCCACGCGAACGCGTCTGGAGGAAGATCGTGGCAATCCGATGCAAGTGGTGGATGTTCGCCTGAAGGCACGCAACCTGTTCATCGATATTCAGGATCCGGAAGCCTCCAGCGCCGTGGAGTACACGGCCCGTCTGGTCGACGGTAGTGCCTTGCCGAGCTGGCTTGTTTTCGATCGTGACTCGGCCGACTTATCCGGTCGCCTGCCGATGGGGCAGGATGAGCTGCACGTGCGTATTGTCGCGGTCGATCAGGATGGGGACATGCGGGTGCTTGATCTGGATGTTCGTGTCGACGAGTCCGGCCAGTCGGCAACGCAGGGGTGGCGTTCGCTGTCGGACGAGGCCAATCGGGCGCTTTCGGCCAGTGGGGATCGTAGCGCCGACAGTCGTGGCGCGCGATTGACGGCGGCATTGAAATTCAATAATTAAATCATCGGTTTAAGGCCGTTATATGGGCGACCGGCTGTATCAGGGAGAAAAGATGCGTTTCACACAACGTTCAAGACAGTGGCTGGGGGTGGTCGGCTTGGCCATGGTCACGACAGGCTGTGCCGTCAGCCCCGATCCGTTGACACGTGCCGAGCTGGCCGATCAGGCACGTTCGGACATGGCGGCGCTGCGCTCGGGGCAACCGGCGATTGATACGCCGTTGAGCCAGGAAGAAGCCGTGGCACGAGCGATCCTCTACAACCGTGATCGACATGTCGCCAGCATGAAGGCAGCACTTGCCCGCAATCAGCTCACCACGGCGAATTTTCAGATGCTGCCGAGCCTGACCGCCGCGGCCGGTTACACCACGCGCAGCGAGTTCGCCGCGACCCAGAGCGTGCCGTTCATCGACGGCTCGCCGCGGCGCGAGCTGGGTAACGATATCTTCAGCGTGGGCCAGGAGAAGAACCGCACGACCTACGGTGTCGATTTCACCTGGTCGATCCTCGATTTCGGTCTGTCCTACGTGCGTGCCAAGCAGCAGGCCAACCAGTATCTTGTGACCGTCGAGGAAGAACGCAAGGCGATCCAGAACCTGGCCCAGGAAACCCGTACGGCCTATTGGAAAGCGGTGTCGGCCACCGCACTGCTCGACCGCGTGGGTCCACTGATGGACAAGGTCAACGGGGCGTTGGTCAACAGCCGCGAAATCACGCGTCAGCGTATTTCCGATCCGTTGACCAATTATTCGTATGAGCGCAGCCTGCTGGATGTCAAACGCGCCTTGCAGACCCTGCGCGACGAACTGATCGGCTCGCGCGAGAAGCTGGCACAACTGATGGGCCTGCCGCCGGATACCGGCTATCAGCTGGCCAGCTACGAGGCCGACGAACTCGAAGCGCCCAACGCCGTTTTCGATATCGACACGATGGAAAACACGGCCCTGCTGCAGCGCCCGGAGATCCTGTCGGCCAGCTATCGCAAGCGCATCGCGCGTGACGATGTGCGTGCTGCCCTGTTGCAGATGTTTCCCGATCTGAGCCTGTCGGCCGGCTATCAGCAGGACAGCAACGATTTTCTGCGCTACAACGACTGGGCCAGCGCCGGTGCCTCGATCAGCTATGACCTGCTCAATATCTTCCAGACCAAGGCCAAATACGATGCGGCCAAGACCAGCGTGGAAGTCGCCGAGCAACAGCGTCTGGCCACTGCCCTGGCCGTGCTGACGCAGGTGCATCTGGCCGCCCTGGAATACCGCTCGGCGCGTGAGCAGCTGGCTACGTCGACCAATTATCTGCGCGTGTCGCGCAGCATCTCCGATCTGGTCTACAACCAGTCGCAGGCCGGCTCCACCGGCCAGCTGACCGCGATCAAGGAGCAATTGAATGCGCTGGTCGCCGAGCTGCGCCGTGATCTGGCCTATGCCAGCCTGCAGAATGCCTTCGCCCGGATCTATCAGAGTATCGGGCTGGACCCGTATCCCAAGGATGCCGGGCACACGCCGGATGAGCTGGCGGCGGCGATCTCTCGCCGGCGTGCGGCCTGGCAGGCCGGTTATATCGGCGTGGTCATCAAGCCGATCGCCAACCAGGGCCCGGTGTTGACGACACGCGATGGCATGACCCAGCCCAGTTTCACCTTTGCCGAGGATACGTTCACCGTGGGCGGGGATGTGACCTATCAGGCCACGAGCGAGGACGGGGCGCTGCCGAGCTGGTTGCGCTTCGACGCAGGCACCCGCACGTTTTCGGCCGCCGCGGGCGCGCCGATCCGCAATACGCCGATCACCGTCACCGCCATCAATGGCGAAGGCGTCTCGGCCAGCGACTCGTTCGTGCTGCAGACCAACTTTGGCAGTTCCTGAGCCGGAGCCGGATTTGTCGATGACGTCTCGCGATACCGCAGTCGAACGCGGGCCCGGCGCGATCACTTATCGCCGGCTCGAAATTCTGAGTGCCACGGCGCATCGGGAGCTCAGGCTGGCGCCGCAGAGCGATTATCGTTTTGCCGCGGCCACGGCCCAGGTACCCTTGGTGGCCGAAGAGATCACCGAGGCGGCCAAGCATTTTCCGATCGTGTTCACGCGCGACGGTGACGATATTCAGCCTGTGGCCCTGATGAGCCTGTCGGAAAACACCAATGTATTCGTCGGCCGCGACGGGCGCTGGCAGGCCCGCTACGTGCCCGCCTGGTTACGGCGTTATCCGTTCGCCTTCGCGCGTCAGGCCGGTGTTCAGGCTGATACGTCGGCAACAACCGACGATGCCGAGCGTCTGGTCGTGATGATTGATCGTGGGGCGCCGCATTTCAGCGCGGGCGCCGGCCAGCCCTTGTTCGTGGCGGCCGGCCCGAAGGCCGACGATGGCCTGACCCGTGGCCCGGCCATGGATCAGGCGCTGGATTATCTGGAGCGTTACCGACGGGCCAGTGTGTCGGTGGCCGGTCTGGTCTCCGGTCTGGGGAAGGCCCAGGTGCTGGTCGAGCGCAGTTTGGATGTCTTTACGAAAACCGAGCATGCCAACCGCATCGGCGGGTTGCAGATCGTCGATCGCGAGCGGCTGATGGCGCTATCCGATATACAACTCGGCCAGTAGACACGCAGCGGTCTGCTGGAGATCGTGCATGCACACTGGCAATCGTTAACCAATTTCCGTCGTCTGGCTCAGGGGCACCCGTCATGATATTCAAGACATCGCAGGCAATGATCATGCTGTGTGCTGTGACCGGGCTCGGCATGAGCCTCGGCCAAACGGCATCGGCGGCCGAGCGGGCCCAGATCGAGGCGCTTTACGGCACCACGATTTCCAGTGAGGTATCGGGCCGGATCGACCGGATCGGTTATCGCGAGGGCGAGTCGTTCAAGAAAGGGGCCACGCTGATCTCGATCGATTGCACGTCGTATGCCGCCGAGCGTGATCGCGTGGCCGCCAAGCTGGCCAGCGCACAGGCCAAGCGCGATAACCAGGAAAAACTGGCGCAGCTGCAATCGGCCGGTAAGCTCGAGGTAGAGCTTGCGCGTCTGAACGTCAACGAATCCGCCGCGGAGCTCAAAGCCGCACGAGCCAACGTGGCGCGCTGTAGCATCAACGCGCCGTTCGCCGGGCGGGTCGATACGCTGCAGGCCAGCCTCGGCCAGAGCATCAAACCACAGGACGAGCTGATGACGATCGTGGGCGAGACGCTCAATGCGCGGGTCATCGTGCCGGCCAACTGGTTGTCCTGGCTGAAAAAGGATGACGTCGTGAACCTTTCGGTCTCGGAAACGGGCACCTCGGTCAGCGGGCACGTGGTACGTATCGGCGCCGCGGTGGATCCGGTCAGCCATACCATTCCGATCTGGGCCCGTCTGGACAAGACGGCGGATCTGCGGCCGGGCATGACCGCGCGCGCCGAATTCCCCGGTGCACCGAACAACGCGGGCTCGCCAAAGCAGCAACCAGGCACAGCCAAGCCCGCCCCCCCGGCGTCTTGATGGGCTTGCAGGCAACGAGCGTGCGTCGTGGCTGAGGGGCCCGGCGTCGATACCAATCGTCTGTCGGCCCTGTTCGACGTCGAGCACCGTGCCCGTAGCGCGACCGATCTGACCACGCTGCGGTTTGTCATCGTCAACGAAAGCCGGCGCGTGTTCGGCTATGCGCACGCCGCGCTTATCGAGCCGGGGGCGGTCGGCTGGAAGATCACGGCCGTTTCTGATGTGGCCAGCGCAGATCGCAACGGCCTGTTCGCGCAATGGGTCGAGCGGGCCTTCGCTCAACAGAAGCCGGCCGACGACACCGCCTTCGATCTGAACAGCGAATCCCTGGGCGACTGGGAGCGCGGCGTCTGGGATGATGTCAGCCCGGCGCACGTTCATGTCGTGCCTCTGGGCGCGCCCGGCCGCGCGCCGGCAGCCTGGCTCTGGCTGGCCGCCGAACAGCCGCTGGACGGTGGGGCGACGTCGCTGGCCGAGCACCTGGCCGAAGTCTACGGACACGCGCTGGCCGCACTGTCGCCCAACACCCGTCGGCGAAGCCTCTGGGAACGTCTGTCGAAACGACGTTACTGGCTGGGACTGGCCGCACTCGTCGTTCTGGTTCTGCTGCTGCCGGTACGCCTGTCAGCGCTGGCCCCGGCCGAAATCGTGGCACGCGATCCGGCTATCGTGGCCGCCCCGTTGGATGGTGTGGTCGAGGACGTGTTGGTTGCACCCAACGAACGGGTCGAGGCCGGGCAACCGCTCGTCGCACTCGACGATATCGAGATACGCAATCAGTATCAGGTCGCCAGCAAACAGCTCGAAGTGGCCAGGGCCCAGCTCGAAAAGACCGAGCAGCAGGCGTTCAACGATGCCCAGTCGCGCGCCGAGCTGGCCACGCGCCGGGCCGAGGTGGGGCTGCGAGAGGTTCAAAAAGCCTATGCCAAGCAACAGCTTGACCGGATCGTACTCAAGGCCGACCGCGCGGGGATCGCCATCTACAACGATCCCGACGACTGGGCCGGACGCCCGGTTCAGACCGGCGAACGAATCATGCAGCTGGCCGAGCCGAGCCGGCGTGAAGTCCGTATCGATCTATCGGTCGACGATGCGCTGCTGCTCTCCGAAGACGCACCGATGAAGCTGTTTCTGGATTCGCATCCGCTCTCGCCGGTGGCCGGGCGGATCGTGCGCGTATCCTACAAGCCGGTCGTCGACGACCACGACAAGCTGGTCTATCACGTCACCGCGCGTCTGACCGGTGAGCGTGACTGGCTGCGGATCGGGCTGCGGGGCACGGCCAAGATCAGCGGCTCGCGGGTGCCACTGGTGTATTACCTGCTGCGCCGGCCGATCGCCGCGCTGCGTCAGACCATCGGCTATTGATCGTCGGCGGTGGCTACCACGACGGTTGAAAAAGACGCGGACGACGACGAGGCTCTGGTGCTGCCGGCCCTGCGGGCCGACCTGCGCCTGGCGCCGGCGGCCCCGGACACCGATGGCTCGCCGATGTGGACGCTGTTCGATCCGCTGCGCAACCAATATTTTCATCTGCACGTGCAGGGTCTGCGCCTGATCCGCAATTGGCGCGCCGGGGCCACCGCCGGCGAGATCGCGGCCGAGATCTCGCGCGACGGCGTGCCCATGAAAGCCGACGAAGTGGCTGGTATGGCCCGCTTCATGGCGGCCTCGAACCTCACGGCCGCCGGCACGCCACAGGATACCGCGCGTCTGGTCGACCAGGCCGAGCGCGGGCGCACGACCTGGTATGCCTGGGTCATGCATCGCTATCTGTTCTTTCGGATACCGCTGGTGCGTCCGGATGCGTTTCTGGTGCGCTGGCTGCCTCAGGCCCGTCGACTGATCGCCGCGCCCATGCGCTGGGCGCTGGTGGTCATCGGCCTGTTGGGGTTCTATCTGGCCGGTCGGCAGTGGGATGAGTTCACGTCCACGTTCGTGCATTTTCTCTCGTGGGAAGGGCTGGTCTGGTACGGCGCGGCCCTGGTGGCCGTCAAGTCCGCCCACGAGCTGGGCCATGCCTTTGTGGCCAAGCATTTCGGCTGTCGTGTGCCTTCGATGGGCGTGGCGTTTCTGGTCATGGTGCCCATGCTCTATACCGATGCCACCGATACCTGGCGGCTGATCAAGAACGCCGATCGGCTCAAGGTGTCATTGGCCGGGGTGTGTACCGAACTCGTGATCGCACTCGTGGCCACGTTTGCCTGGGGCATGCTGCCCGACGGTGGCCTGCGTCAGTCTGCGTTCTTTCTGGCCACCACCAGCTGGATCGCCACGGTGCTGGTCAATCTGTCGCCGTTCATGCGCTTTGATGGCTATCACGTACTGGCGGATCTGTGGGGCATTCGCAATCTGCAGCCCCGCGCCTTCGCACTCACCCGCTGGCGCCTGCGTGAGGCCGTGTTCGGTTTTGGCGAGGCACCGCCTGAGGCCTTTGCCCCACGGCGGCGGCGCCTGCTGGTGATCTATGCCATCGGTTGCTGGTTATATCGGCTGGTGCTGTTTCTGGGCATCGCGCTGCTGGTCTATCACTTTGCCTTCAAGGCGCTGGGCATCGTGTTGTTCTGTATCGAAATCGGGTATTTC
>PBAO01000005.1 GCA_002715985.1 Lysobacterales bacterium
TCAAATCCAATCTCAAAACCCTGGAGTCTGAGATGTCAAAAGTAACCGAGGCAGTCTACCGCTGGCTGGATTTCGATCTTCGAGCGCCGCACGACATTCCAGCGCGAGTCACGGCGTCGCAACAACTGACTTTTTACGGCCTACGGATTGTGTTCGGGTTGATCTGGCTGTTCAACGCGTGGACGGCCTCGGCCAGCGCAAATAAACACGCAATTGCGCAATTCATGGGCCTGTCGTTCGGCTCCTGGCCCGTTCGCGTGATCGGCAACGGTGTTTTTTTGCTGGATCTAATAATGGCGGTGGCGCTGCTTTCGGGCCGCGGCATGCGCGCCGCCCTCTGGTTGGGCGTTGTGTATCTGATCGTGATGTGGGTCGGCGTTTCCCATACCGGCGGTTTCAATACCGCCGCCGGCCAGACCGATCCGGGGATCGCGCCGCCTTATCTGATCCTGTTTATCTTGACGTTCGCCTGCTGGCGCCTGAGCCAGGCCGCGCCAGCGAACAACAATGCCGTGGCGCAGGAGCACGCCCGTCTGTGGATCCATGCGATGCGCCTGGCATTCGGTTTTTTGTGGGCCTGGGACGCACTGTTCAAATGGCACCCTTACTATCTAACCCATATGGTCGCCTATCTGACAGCGGCTCAAGATGCCCTACCAGGCTGGGTGGCAACTTACGACCAGATGTGGATCAACGTTATCAGCTTTGTGGGCCCCGTTCTGGTTGGCGTGCTGGCTGCGCTTCTTGAAACGGTGCTCGCCTGGAGTCTCATCACCGGCAAGCTGATGCGATGGCTGCTACCGATCGGCGGCATCTATTCGCTGGTGATATGGTCGACGGCCGAAGGGTTCGGCGCACCATATACAGCCCTTGGCCAAACCGGCATGACCGGCAACATGTTTGGCAACGCCGCGATTTACGCCCTGATCTTTTTCACTTTCATGGCCGTTTACCGGTGGCCCAAGCCCATCACCGCATCCGTCTGATACGTCGTTAACCGAACGACGCAAATTCCAACGCCTGAAATCATCACCGGGTGACAAATATGACTTTCGTTTCGATCCTCGGCGATACGCTCTACACGATCGCCGGCATGTTCTGGAAAATCCTGTGGGCGCTGGTTCTCGGCTTTGCGATCTCGGGCGCCGTCCAAGCATTCGTTCCCAAACGCCGCATGGTGCAGGTCATGGGGGACGACAGTGCGGCATCGCTGTCTCGAGCTGGTTTTTTCGGCGCCATATCTTCGTCCTGCTCTTACGCCGCCGCCGCCATGAGCCGCAGCGTATTCATGCGCGGCGCTCATATCACGGCCTCAATTGCCTTCATGATCGCGGCGACCAATCTCGTGATCGAGCTGGGCTTCGTGCTGTGGTCGTTGATGGGTTGGCAGTTCGTGGTCGCTGAATTTGCGGGCGGCGTGTTGCTAATCATCGTTATGGCGCTTCTCATGAAGCTCGTCGGGCCGGTGAGGGCATTCGATCGGGTACGCGAAGCCCACACTGACAACGATACGGATGACGACGTCGCTGTCCCGAGCCTGCTCAGCCTCGATGGTTGGCGCCAGGCGGCCACTAATTTCATGATGGACTGGTCGATGATCTGGAAGGATATCGCCATCGGTGTGATCGTCGCCGGCGCGATGGTGGTCTGGGTACCCGACGTGTTCTGGCAGGCGTTGTTTCTATCTAGCGGCCACGGGGGCGATGTCAGCCTATTGCAGATGATCGAAAACGCACTCGTCGGGCCGCTGGTCGCCGTGGTGAGCTTTGTATGTTCGGTCGGAAACGTGCCCTTGGCCGCCGCTTTGTTCAACGGCGGTATCTCGTTCGGCGGCGCGCTGGCCTTCATTTACGGCGATCTGATCGTCATCCCGATGTTGCTGGTCTATCGCCAATACTACGGCACCCGACTCGCAGCGATTCTAGGCGCCATTCTGTATATCGCCATGGCGGTGACCGGCTTCGTCGTCGACCTCATTTTCTCCGTCGGCGGCTGGGCGCCCGATTCAAGCGCGGTCGACGTCGGATCGATGGAATTCTTCAGCCTAGATTACACATTTTGGCTGAATCTGATTTTTATCGGTGTCGGGCTGGGGCTCTGGGCTCTGTCCAGGCAAGCCAACGCCCAGTCCCACTGTGCCCATCATCACTGATGGAGGCGGCCATGCCGGCACCACCAACCCAACCGCCATACCTCGATCAAAACCTAAAAGGGGCATTATGAAAGACTCAACGACACATTACGGACTCGTCAGCCGATTCTTGCACTGGCTACTGGCCCTTCTGATCATCGCGCAGTTTTCGCTGGTCTTTGTTTTTACATGGATCGTCCCCGAGCACGGGGGCGAGCACCATCACCATGAACATCAGGCCGCCAGCCTGCATGAGACGGTGATGATGCTCCATAAATCCGTTGGGGTGCTAATTCTGCTGTTCGGCTTGATCCTGATTGCGTGGCGGCTGACGCAGCCCAAGCCCTCGCTACAGTCGGACCCTGCATGGCAACGAATGTTGGCGCGCGTCGTCCATGTCGTGATCTATATGATCGTTATCGCCCAGCCTATTTTCGGAATTTTGATGGTCACGTCACACGGCCAGTCCATACCGTTTTTCGGGCTGTTTTCGATTCCGGCTTTCATCACGCTCGGTGAACAAGTCGGCGCGACGCTCGGGACACTGCATGCATTCACGGGCTGGTGGCTCGTCTTGATCGCGCTCGGCGTCCACATCGCTGGCTCGCTCTATCATCACTTCGTACGCAAAGATGATGTCCTGACACGCATGTGGCGCGGTCGGGCCGACACATAATAGGCCGGTCAATCGGAGTGACCAACAACCCGGGCGAGGGAAACTCCGACATACGTCGATTCGACCCGCCCAGTCGGGCCCGATCGCATTAGAACATCTCCCGGGGCGAGGCCCCGGGGGCTGATTTAGGCCGCTTCGTTGTAGCGTGCTTCGTCGACGGCCGTTTCAATCTCGGAATCATCCGGCTTCGATTTCTGGCTCGGCTCCAAGGCCGCCTTGAAACGCTTGAGCCGAAGCGAATTCGTAAGCACGAAAATACTGGAAATACTCATCGCGCCCGCGGCGATCATGGGGTTGAGCAACCAACCGGTGAACGGGAACAGCGCGCCGGCCGCCAACGGGATCAGCAGCACGTTGTAACCGTAGGCCCAGCCGAAGTTCATACGAATGGTGCGCATGGTGCGCCGCGACAATGCGATCGCATTGACCACGCCCGACAGATCCGCCCGCATCAGCACCACGTCGCCCGACTCGATGGCGATATCGGTGCCGCTGCCCACCGCAATGCCGACGTCGGCCTGGGTCAGTGCCGGGGCGTCGTTGATACCATCGCCGACGAATGCGACCGACTGGTTCTTGCCCTGGAGCCGCTTGATCTGGTCGGATTTGCCATCCGGCATGACGCCGGCCACGACCGTATCGATGCCGAGTTCTTCGGCAATAGCGTGGGCGGTCGCTTCGTTATCGCCGGTCAGCATCGCGACCGACAGATCCATGGCGTGCAGCGCCTCGACCATGCGCTTGGCCTCGGCACGTGCCGGATCGGCCACGGCGATCAACGCCGCGAGTCGGCCGTCGATAGCCGCGAACAGCGGTGTCTTGGCCGCGCGTGCCAGCGCATCGGCTTGCCCGGAAAGCGCCGACGTGTCGATGTTCAGGCAGTCCATATAGCGCGCGGCCCCGATCCGGACCTGATGTCCGTCGACCGTGGCTTCCACGCCGTAACCCGTGTGGGCCTGGAACTGGCTCGCCTCGGACAATGCGATGTCCTCACTGCGGGCCGCCTTGACGATCGCCGTCGCGACCGGATGTTCGCTGGTGGCTTCCACGGCGGCGACCTTGGCCAATACCTCGGCCCGATCGAAACCGTTCGTGGGTTCCAGATCGGTGAGCGCCGGAGCACCTTCGGTCAGCGTGCCGGTCTTGTCGAGCACCACGGTATCGACAGCCGCCAGTTGCTCCAACGCGGTACCGCGACGGAACAGCACGCCCATCGACGCGCCCTTGCCGGTGCCGACCATGATGGCGGTCGGCGTGGCCAGACCCATCGCGCAGGGGCAGGCGATCAGCAGCACCGACACCGCGGCCACAAACGCCAACGCGAGGGCCGGGCTCGGGCCGAAGATCAGCCAGCCCGCGAACGTGGCGGCCGATACGGCCATCACGATCGGTACGAACACCCCGGCGATCTTATCGGCCATCGCCTGGATCGCCGGCTTTTCGGCCTGGGCCTCCTCGACCATGCGGATGATCTGGGCGAGCACGGTGTCGCCGCCGACGCTGGTCGCCTCGAGTTCGAGCGTGCCGTTCTGATTCACGGTGCCACCGACAACTTCGTCGTCTGCCTGCTTGGCGACCGGCACCGGTTCGCCGGAGATCATGGATTCATCGATATAGCTTTCGCCCGAGCGCACCATACCGTCGACCGGGATCCGCTCGCCGGGCCGCACGGATACGATATCGCCTTTGGCCACCTGGTTGAGATCGACCTCGGTCCATTCACCGTCGCGTTTGACGCGGGCGGTCTTGGACTGCAGCTTCATCAGACCTTGCACGGCCTGGGAGGTGCGCCCTTTGGCCACCGCTTCGAGATAACGGCCCAGCAAAATGAGCGTAACGATCATGCCGGCGGCATCGAAATAGGTATGCGCCGTGCCGCTGGGAAAGATCTGGGGCACGATCAGGGCGATCAGCGAATAGAAAAACGCCGCATTCGAACCCAGCATCACCAGACTATTCATGCCGGGAGCGAGATGCTTCATTTCGCCCCAGCCGAGCGTATAGAAACGCCAGCCGGCATAGAACTGGACCGGAACGGCCAGCACCAGTTCGATAACGGTCCAGGCGCGCGCCGGCAGCAGCCGGTCCATCGCACTCGCGATAGACGGCACGCTATGCAGCATGGCGATCGCGAACAGCGGGATCGTGAACGCAGCGGCCAGCATCAGCGCTTTCTTGAGCCGATACGCTTCGCTGGGCGATTCGTCGTCCGCATCGGCGTTCTCATCTTCAAGCGCGACCGCGGTATAACCGGCTTTCTCGACACTCTCGAATAGCTGCGCCTGATCGACGAGCCCGGGCACATACGCGACACGGGCGCGTTCGGTCGTCAGGTTCACGCTGGCCTCGACCACGCCCTCGAGCTTGCCCAGCTTTTTCTCCACGCGCGCCACGCACGACCCACAAGTCATGCCATCGACCTTGAACTCGAGCGTTTCGGTGCGCGCCTCGTAGCCGGCCGAGGCGACCGAATCGAACAACGCGGACACATCGTTGATACTCGTATCGAGCGAGACCTTGGCGCGCTCGGTTGCCAGATTCACGGAGGCGTTGTCGACGCCTTCGACCTTGTTGAGCTTCTTTTCCACCCGGGCCACGCAAGCGCCGCACATCATGCCGTCGACGCCGAAATCGATCTCCCGGATCGTATCCTGGGTCATATCGGCCTCCTCCGCGTTAGCGGTATTTCAGAATATCCATGAGCTCGGCCACGATCGCTTCGTCATCGCCCCGTTCATGGGCGGTGACCACGTGATGTTTCAGATGGCAGCGCAGGATCATGTCGCCCGTCTTGGCGAGCGCGCCGTTGACGGCCTTGATCTGTTTGAGCGCGTCCACGCAGTAGACGTCGTCGCGTTCGAGCATGCGCAATAGACCCTCGACGTGGCCCCGGACGGATCGGAGCCGGCTGCGCGCATCATCACGCACAGCCGGATCCAGGGCCAGACGGGTTTCGTCCGGATTGAGGTCAGCCATTACGCGACGCGAGCCTCGTAGCCTTCTTCCGCGACGGCCGCGATCAACGCGTTCGTGTCGGCCGATCCTTCGACCTCGGCTTCGCCTTCGTCGAGACGAACGGCCACGACCCGATCCACGCCGGGCACGTCCGAAAGCGCCGCGTCGACAGCCTTGACACAATGCGGACAGCTCATGCCGTCAATCTTTAGCTTAGTCATCAGGGACTCCACTGATTGATCCACCCCACTAGGGGTGGGCTAGGATGTGATTGAAAATTTACTCTTCGGCTTGAACGCTGTCAACGATCAAGCAACGGCGCCGGCCGATTCAACCCCAGGAGTAAGCAATGGAAATACTTGAAATCATTGCCTGGATCTTCGTGCTATTGGGCGTCGCCACGGCACTGGCGATACTACGCGACGTGATACGTCATCCCCAGCCGATGCAGATCATGAATGTCACGTGGCCGGTCAACGGCTTGTTCACGCCGGTGTTTGGCTGGTGGGTCTACAAGAAACTCGGCCGCCCCGATGCCGAGGCCGGTGATCACGTTCACAAGCCGCACTGGCAGAGTACGCTGGTCGGCGTGACCCACTGCGCCGGCGGTTGCGTACTCGGCGACTCGATCGCCGCGCCGCTGGTGACGGTGGCCGGTTTCACCGTATTCGGCGTGCTGCTGCTCGGTCATTTTGTGGGCGAATTCGTCGCTGCGTATCTGTTCGGCATCGCCTTCCAGATGCTGCCGATGATGGCTATGGGCGAAACCAACCCGATCAAGGCGTTCGTCAACGCGATCAAGGCCGATACCCTGTCGCTGGTCTCTTTTGAGATCGGCATGTTCGGCTTCATCGCGCTGTCGTTCAAGGTGCTGCTGCCCGAAGAGCCCCACGTGGCCTCGGCAACCTTCTGGTTCATGATGCAGATCGCGATGATCATCGGCTTCGCGACCGCCTACCCGGCGAACTGGTGGCTGATCAAGCGTGGCATCAAGCACGGCATGTAGGGAGTCTAAGATCGGTCGCCCGGCCGGGTGGCTAGCAGGAGCTTTGGCGAATGCCACTGCTATTTAGCATCGGAATACATGGGTTGGCATATCGGGCTGAAGGTGGAAACACAGCCCGGCACTCGCTTCGATTATTGCCTGCCGCCAGAAGGATCGGGCCGGACAAATTGCCCGGCCCATTTTCACCGATGTCGAAACGCAGCGTCACCGCTCCAAAGGCGAAAATAAGCGGGTAACTCGTCGGTAACAAACGAGTCTTACGCTACGTTTTCACTCCCCCTGCCCCGCCCTGTAGCGACGCAATCAAAGGACAGGACACCGCGTCTTGCTGCGCGTGACAGGCCTCAAGCAATGAAGACAGCGCCGTCTCGATTCGTGCCAGGTGTGTCATTTTCTCTCGTACCTCCTTGAGTTTGTGTTCGGCAAGAACACTGGCCTCCTGGCATTGGACGCCATCGTTGAGCTGCAGGAGTTGCGCGACTTCGGCCAGACTGAAACCGAGCCGCTGCGCCGATTTCACGAACCGCACCCGCGTGACATGGGCTTCGCCATACCGGCGGATACCGCCATAGGGTTTCGCCGGTTCGGCCAACAGGCCTCGGCGTTGATAAAACCGAATCGTCTCTACATTGACCCCGGCGGTTTGGGCCAGAGTGCCAATAGACAGCGCTTCCATATCGTTTGACTCCGTACCGAACTACGGCAATACGGTCACGGTATCACGCAACGACCGGCTTCATCGGAACGCACTATGCACCGTACCCTCGCCATCACCGGCATGACCTGCGAGCACTGCGCCCGCACGGTCGAGGTCGCCTTCAATGCGCTACCCGGCGTGCACGCCGCGGTGTCCTATCCCGCGCGCCGCGCCCAGGTGGATCTGACCGATGACGCGGACGAAGCCGCGTTGTTCGGGGCATTGCGCGCCAAGGGCTATGACGCCCACGCGCTCGATGCGGACCCGGCTTCCGCCGAGCCTCCGGCCGCGGTGGGCGGCGACGGCGATGGCCTGCACATCGCTGTCATCGGCAGCGGCAGCGGCGCCTTCGCGGCCGCCATCCGCGCGACCGAGGCCGGCGCTCGCGTGACCCTGATCGAATCCGGCGAGGTCATCGGCGGCACCTGCGTCAACGTGGGCTGCGTGCCCTCCAAGATCCAGATCCGGGTAGCGCAACTGGCCCAGCACCAGCGTGAAAACCCCTTCGACGGGCTGGCCGATCATGCACCGGCCATCGACCGGCCGCGCATCGCAGCCCAGCAGCGGGCGCGCGTCGCTGAGCTGCGCCAGAGCAAGTATCAAAAGATCCTGAACGACAACCCGGCCATTACGATGCGCCGCGGTCGCGCTCGCTTCGAGAATACCCACACCCTCATCATCGACACGCCCGAGAGCAGTCAAGAACGGCTCGTCGTCGATCGCGTGCTGATTGCCACCGGCGCCTCGCCCGCACTACCGTCGATTCGGGGGCTGGCACAGACGCCCTACTGGACCTCGGACGAGGCCGTGTTTAGCCAGGCAACCCCGGCCCACCTCCTGGTGATTGGTTCGTCGGTGGTCGCGGTCGAACAAGCCCAAGCCTTTGCCCGCCTGGGTTCGAAAGTAACAATGCTGGCGCGCAGCACGCTGCTGTCCAGTGAGGATCCAGCACTGGGCGCGGGTCTCGCCGAGGCCTTCCGGGCCGAGGGCATCGACCTGCGCGAGCACACCCAGACTAGCACCGCCCTTTTTGAATCCGGGCAATTCATCCTGGAGACGAGTGCCGGTGCGATCCGCGGTGATCGCCTGCTCGTGGCCACGGGCAGGGCGCCGAACACGCGTGATCTCGGCCTGGATCGGGTCGGCGTCGAGACCGACGAACGCGGCGCCATCGTCGTGGATGCGTGCCTGCGTACCCACGCCGAAACGATCTATGCCACCGGCGATTGCACGACCTTGCCCCAGTTCGTCTATGTGGCTGCGGCCGGCGGTACCCGGGCAGCCATCAACATGACCGGCGGTCACGCCGAACTGGATTTAAGTGCCATGCCGGCCGTGATCTTTACCGACCCCCAGGTGGCGACCGTCGGGCTGGACGCCCAGCAGGCGCGTGAACGCGGCATTGCAACCGAAACCCGTACGCTCGGCCTGGAGCACGTACCCCGCGCCCTGGCCAACTTCGAGACCCGGGGTTTCGTCAAACTGATCGCTGAGGCGGGCAGCCACCGCCTGATCGGCGCGCAGATTCTCGCCCCCGAGGCCGGCGAGATGATCCAGACCGCGGTGCTCGCCATCCATACCGGCATGACCGTCGAGGCCCTGGGGGACTTGCTGTTTCCGTATCTGGTGCATGTGGAAGCCCTCAAGCTCTGCGCGCAGACGTTTACCAAAAACGTCGAGCAGCTGTCGTGCTGTGCCGGCTGAATCCCATCCGTCCCATCGACACAACTCTCGAGAGGCAATCGCATGAGCTTTGGACGTCAATCATTCGGTCTCGTGGGCTCGCTATTCGTCAGCGCCTGCTGTCTGGGCGCCGGGCCCATCCTCGCCGCTCTGGCGGCGGCCTTCGGTTTCAGCGCTTTTCACTCCGTTCTCAATATCTATGTATTGGCGCCGCTGATGACGGTCTCAGTGCTCTGGATGGTGTGGAACCTGGGGATTCAGGGCCGCGCGGTAGCCGGCGCCGTCTCGCGCTACGCCCCCTTCTGGATAGGCCTGGCGGGCGGCGCGCTGGCGTGGGTGGGCGTGATTCTGCCGCATGTGCTCATGGGCACCCGGCCAGCCGGAACCGCCCTGATTATTGTCGGCATGGCCCTGTTGGTGGGTGCGTCGGTCTGGAGTCTGATCGATCAACGCCGCCGCCATTCCAGGGCGAACGCCTCAGTTCACTAAGGCGAACGCCCCAGTTCACTCGAACGTCTTGGGTGTCAGCCTTGATGGGCCATCTCGCCGAATCGCTCATAACAGCGGTCGCCGGGCACCGCGCCACGTGAACCTCCTCGATTTAATCCACTTCAAGAGGCCCCAATCATGGCTCAATCATTCGATCTCATCGTCATCGGCGTCGGCATGGCGGCGATCAGCGCGGCCCACAAATGCGCCGCCGCAGGCTGGTCCGTGGCGGTCGTGGATGAATTGCCGTACGGCGGCACCTGCGCCTTGCGCGGCTGCGACCCCAAGAAGATTCTGCGCCGTGGCGCGGAGATTATCGATGCCGCGCAACTAATGCGCGGCAAGGGAATCGCGGAAGACGGCTTGCAGATCAACTGGCCGGACCTGGTGGCCCACAAGCGCAGCTTCACCGATAAGATGCCGGACACCATCGAGGGCGGGCTGAAGGAAAATGGGATCACCACCCTCCACGGCACGGCCCGCTTCGTGGCGTCCCATACGATCGAGGTCGGCGAGGAGCGGTTTGACAGCCGTTATGTTCTGGTGGCGACGGGCGCCATGCCACGCCCCATCGACGTTCCCGGCGGCGAATACCTGATCGACAACGCCCGGTTCATGGCGCTCGAAAACCTGCCGCAACGCATCCTGTTCGTCGGCGGCGGCTATATTTCCTTCGAATTCGCCCACATGGCGGCGCGCGCCGGCAGCCGGGTCACGATCATCGATCGAGGCACTCAGCCGCTCAAGGCGTTTGATCCTGAGCTGGTGGACAAGCTGATGGAACGTAGCGCCACCGCGGGCATCGATATTCGGCTGGGCGCGACGCTGCAATCGATCGAGAAAACGTCGGTCGGATTTGCCATCGTCGGCGAGCGAAACGGCACCGAGCAGCAGTGGGCCGCCGATCTCGTGGTACATGGCGCCGGCCGCGCCCCGGCGATCGACGGACTGGAGCTGCAAGCCGCCGGCATCAAGGCGGGCCCCAAAGGTATCGCCGTCAACGAGTACCTGCAAAGCGTGTCCAATCCGGCCGTCTATGCCGCCGGCGATGCCGCCGACACGATCGGCCCGCCGCTGACCCCAGTCGCGGTGTTCGAGGGTAAAGTCGCGGCCTCTAATATGCTCAAGGGCAACCATAAAACCCCGGACTATCGCGGCGTGCCCAGCGTGGTCTTTACCGTCCCGGAGCTTGCCCGGGTGGGCATGCTCGAATCGGAGGCCAAGGACGCAGGTTACGACCTCCGCGTGAAATTCACCGACACCAGCGGCTGGTTTTCCAACCTGCGCGTCGGCGAGCACTGCGCCGCCGTCAAGATTCTCGTCGATAAGGCGACCGACGAGATCCTGGGCGCCCACATGCTCGGCCCCGAATACGCCGAACTGATCAATATGTTCGGCTTGGCGATCAAGCTGGGCCTGAAGGCTTCGGATCTGAAGACGATGGTGCCGGCCTACCCGACGGTTGGCTCCGATTTGGGCGCGATGCTTTGAATGTCGTTATGCGTCTGACGTACCGGCGCTTGCCGGGCCTCCCTGTTAGTAACTGTTTCGATCCGTAACTGTCGATGCTGGGCCATCCGTGCCTTGATCCCAGACAGGCGGACAATTCTCTGCGTAGCACGCCCCGGCCTTGAACATAGATCGCTGGTAAATGGCTTTGCGAGAAATGTGCATAGACGCATCTTGCGGGCAGTCGACCCGTAATCGGCGACTGATCGGCTCCGGGCTCCAACAAGTGCCCCACCGGCGATCGGCACGACGGACCATGGCGTCACGCCGTCCACGGCACGCCCGACCCGGGATCGGTCGACCCTCGGCATCCGGGATGGCTCCAGCCCGCCTGTTTTGAGCCATGGTTGATCTTTACTCTAATTATCGTAGAATACTGGAATAGTAATTTAGTCAGTAGCACCACAATCGTGATCGATGCGTACACCGCCCATACCCCGAACGGACGCAAGCTGGCCATCATGCTGGAAGAGACCGGCTTGCCTTATCGGGCGCGCACGCTCGATATCGGCCAGGGTGAACCGCACGCGCCGTGGTTCCGCGCGCTTAATCCCAACGGCAAAATTCCGGTGATCCGGGATACCGACACCGGCCGCGTCGTGTGGGAGTCGGGCGCGATTTTGATCTACTTGGCCGAGAAAACCGGCCGGCTATGGGCAACGGATTCCGATGCGCGCCTGGACGCCTTGCAGTGGGTGTTCTTTCAGGCCGGCAGCCTCGGCCCCATGAGCGGACAGTTCAATCATTTTCGGCTGCAAGACGAGCATACCCAAGCCCTGACACGCTACCGCACGGAAGTCCGACGTCTGCTGGGCGTGCTGGACGATGCCTTGGCGCAACAAACATACCTCGCCGGCGCCTATTCCATTGCCGATATCGCCGTGCTGCCCTGGATCCGCGCCGTACAGACGTGGGGCATGACGCTAGACAACTTTTCCCACCTGGACCGTTGGTACGGGCGTCTTGCCGCCCGCCCGGCCGTGGTCCGTGGCTTCCAGGTGCCGGTGGCATCCCAGCACGCCACAACGACCGTGACTCCCGGAGAGAACGCATGAACCAGACGCAGGCCGTCACCTTGTTATCGGCGCTGGGTAACGAGACCCGGTTGAACGTGTTTCGCTATCTCACCCGGTTCGGGCCCGACGGTGTAGCCGCCAAACAAATCGCCCGGGCGATCGGCGTCGCCCCCAACAGCCTGTCTTTCCACCTCAAGGACTTGAAGCATGCCGGCCTGGTGGTGACCCGCCGGGCCGGGCGCGAGGTGCATTACGCCGTGGACTACGCGGCGACCCACACCTTGGTGGCCTACTTGATCGAGCACTGCTGCGAGGATGCCCCCGAGGGCTGTCCCCCCGCCTGCCGGCCGCAAGGTCAGTGCGGCCCATCCAGCGCGGACGACGCGAAATAACTCTTAGAATCAATCGACTCGCCGAAGGAGACCGACATGACATTATTCCGATTGACCGCCGGCCAGTGGGGCAAGGCCCTGGGGCTGGGCCTGCTCAATGGCGTGGCGCTTGCCATTATCATGGTGATCGCGCTGAAAACCGGTGTCAGCCCGCTGCCCAAACCGCTGGCGTTGGCTTTTGTCGATACGTTGACCGGCCAGCCCATGCCACTGCCGGTGGGGCTGGTATTTCACCTGGCCTATGTGACGTTCTGGACGACGGTCTATGCGGTCTGGGCGTTCCCGCGGTTTAGCCCGGGCAAGGCCTTGGCCCTCGGCCTGGCCCTGTGGATCTTTCTACTCGTGGTCTTTCTGCCGTTGGTCGGCTGGGGCTTGCTGGGTCTGGCCGTCGGCCCGAAGCTCATCGTCGTCTTCTTGATCAATCACCTGTTGTTTGCCCTGTTCGCCTGGGGACTGTGCCGTTGGGGCTTTCGCGGTGTAACCGCCCAGCGCGCCGGTGGCACGGCGGGTTCGTCGTGAGTGCGAACATGTTGATCCGTGTCGGTACCTCAGGGGCCGGCCCGGATAGGATGCGATGATGATCCGATTTTATACCGCCAGCACTGTCATTTATCTGGGCGCGGCCGTGGCCGAGATTGCCGGTTGTTTTGCGTTCTGGGCGTGGCTGCGTCAGGACAAGAGCGCGGGATGGCTCATCCCCGGATTGCTGTCGCTCGCACTGTTCGCGTATCTGCTGACCCGTATCGATGTGAACGTCGCCGGGCGGGCGTATGCCGCCTATGGTGGGTTGTATATCGTCACATCCTTGGGTTGGCTTTGGCTGGCCGAGGGGATACGCCCCAACGGCTGGGATGCGGCGGGCGCAGGTCTGGCGATCGCGGGGGCATTGGTTATCTTGATCGGCACGCAAATGACGCGGTGACTATACGTTCGCTGCGCAGCAAAACAGCGGTATAGCGGCCACTCACGAACGGGAAAATCCTAAGCCTCGGCTCCGGCCGCCACCGGGCAGAATTTTCCCACTTGACCCGTTTCCCCTCTCACTCGGGTAGCCTTCAACAGCTAAGCGCCTCCCGGGCATCTCTTCTGCATGCGTATTGTGATATGCGCTTTTTCGTATATAATGATTTCGTCATATACGGATAAGCATATTTATGCGTGCCGGCGAACGTTTCTATAACGTGCTGTTCATGAGCCTACCGATCGCGTCGCGCGATCGACTCACGCTGCAACGAGAAGTCGATGCCCTCGGCCGCGACACGTCGGATGCCAGTTCGGAGCCCGAGACATGAGCGGCGCTCCAGCTCGACATATCGAACCCGCAGCCCCGTCGCTCCGGCCCGAAGATTTCTTCCAGGCATTGGCGGATAGCACACGCCTACGCTGCGTCGTGTTGATTGCCGAGCACGATGAACTGTGTGTCTGTGAGCTGGTGCACGCGCTCGACCTGTCGCAACCGAAAATCTCGCGTCACCTGAAACTGTTGCGCGACGCCGGCGTTGTGGACGATCGCCGCGAGCGTATCTGGGTGCATTACCGCCTCGCCAAGAACCTGCCGGCCTGGGCGCGACAAGTCATTCAGGCGACGGTCGAGGCCAACGTCAAGTTGTCGCCCTTCGCCGATGATGCAATGCAACTGGCAACGATGCCGGACCGCCCCGGCGAACGCTGCGCCAACTGATGGCCCAAGGACTTTTCGATGAATATTCTCTATGTCTGTACCGGCAACAGTTGCCGCTCGCAAATCGCCGAAGGATGGACTCGCCACCTGGGCGGTGACCGCGTATCCGTACGCTCGGCTGGGCTCGAAGCCCACGGCATCAATCCCAACGCGGTTGCGACCATGCAGGCCGTCGGCATCGATATCTCTGATCAACCGTCGTCGGTTCTGGACGACGCGGATATCGAATGGGCGGACGTGGTGGTGACCGTTTGCGGCCATGCCGACGAAAACTGTCCTCTGCTACCGCCCGGCACACAAAAAATCCACTGGCCGTTCGAAGACCCCGCGCGCGTCAGTGGCAGCGCGCAGAAAATCGCGAACGCCTTCGCCACGACCCGAGACGCCATGCGTGTTCACGTGGAACAACTGCTTAGCGAGCCAGCACCCCCACTGATCTGATGAGGCTGCGCCACCTCTTATGGGGGCTGAGAAGCGCTCCGAGCCCCATTACTTGATTCACTCATCCGCTACGAGTGACACCCCGACTGAGGACGATATCTCATGCGACCTTTGATCTATCACAACCCCGAATGCGGCACATCGCGCAATGTGCTGGCCATGATCGAAGCGTCCGGCGAGACGCCGGAAATCATCGAGTATCTGAAAAATCCACCGTCGCGTGAGCGCCTGATTGCGTTGCTTGATGAGATGGCGATGCCACCGCGCGATTTGCTGCGCCGCAAGGGCACGCCCTATGACGAACTGGGCCTGGACGATCACACGCTGACTAACGATCAACTGATCGACGTCATGCTGGCGCATCCGCTTCTGATCAACCGGCCGATCGTGGTGACTGACAAGGGCGTGCGGCTTTGTCGGCCTTCCGAGCGGGTGCTGGATCTCCTAAATGAGCCGATCGCGACGTTCACCAAGGAAGACGGCGAAGTCGTCACGTATTCGAAGGCTATCTGATGGCGCATCGCATGAATTTTCACGACCTGCCCCACATCGACCCAGAGTCGCTACAGCCAATCGATATCAATGCGTTGGTGGGTCCGAACACCCCGCGCCATGCGCCGCGCATTCTCATTCTTTACGGCTCGCTTCGGTCGCAATCCTATTCGCGCTTTCTAGCCGAGGAAACCGCGCGCCTACTGCGCTGGTTCGGCTGCGAGGTCCAGCTGTTCAATCCGGCCGGCCTACCGCTGCCCGACGACGCCGAGGCGGATCATCCGCGCGTGCAGGTGTTGCGCGAACTGGCCACCTGGTCGGAAGGCATGGTGTGGATCAGCCCGGAGCGCCACGGTGCGATGACCGGCATCATGAAAGCCCAGATCGACTGGATTCCGTTGTCGCTGGGCGGGGTCCGGCCGACCCAGGGCAAAACGCTGGCGGTGATGGAAGTCTCCGGCGGCAGCCAGAGCTTCAACGCGGTCAATCAACTGCGCGTGCTGGGCCGCTGGATGCGCATGGTCACGATCCCGAACCAGTCCTCGGTACCCAAGGCGTTCGGCGAGTTCGACGACAACGGCCGCATGAAAGATTCGCCGTTGTACCGACGGGTCGTCGACGTGTGCGAGGAACTGGTGAAGTTCACCTGGCTCATGCGCGATCGGGCCGAGTATCTGACCAACCGCTATTCCGAACGCGTCGAAAGTGCCGAAGCCGTCTCCCGCCGGGTCAATCAAGTCGCGCACTAAGCTAAGCGACAGCGCAACCAAGGAACCCCTCATGCTGGCGCTGGCCATCTTCGTCGTCACGCTCGTGCTTGTCATCTGGCAGCCGAGAAATCTGGGCATCGGCTGGAGCGCGCTGGGCGGCGCGGCCGTAGCGCTCGCTACGGATGTGGTGCATCTCGCCGATGTGGCGGTTGTCTGGCATATCGTCTGGGATGCCACCTTCACCTTCGTCGCGTTGATCATTATCTCGTTGATTCTCGACGAGGCGGGCTTTTTCTCTTGGGCGGCGCTGCATATCGCGCGCTGGGGCAACGGGCGCGGGCATCGGCTGTTCCCGCTGATCGTCATGCTGGGTGCGGTGATCGCGGCCTTCTTCGCCAACGATGGCGCGGCCCTACTGCTCACGCCCATCGTGATCGCCATCCTGATTCGTCTGGAATTCTCGGCGTCGGCGGCGCTGGCTTTCATCATCGCCACTGGCTTCATCGCCGATACCGCCAGCCTGCCGCTGGTGATCTCGAACCTGGTCAATATCGTCTCGGCCAACTTCTTCGACGTCTCGTTCGATCGTTATGCCGCGGTCATGGTCCCGGTCGATCTCGTCTCGATCGCCACGACGCTGGCTGTGCTCTGGCTATATTTCGGCCGACGCATCCCGCGCCGCTACCCGGTGGACGCATTGGACAAGCCGGCCAGTGCGATCGTCGACCCTTACGTGTTCCGTGCGGCGCTGCCCCTGCTGGCCGTGCTCCTTGTCGCCT
Organism: Lysobacterales bacterium; assembly: GCA_002715985.1. Classification (GTDB taxonomy): domain Bacteria; phylum Pseudomonadota; class Gammaproteobacteria; order Nevskiales; family Salinisphaeraceae; genus Salinisphaera. The sequence goes on from PBAO01000005.1 coordinate 16,658, forward strand.
ACTTCGTGCTCGCCCGTTGGCATGTGCCGTTCTGTGTCGTCACAGGGGCCGGCGCGTTGGTTTTGCTGGGGCTGGCCGGCCGCTGGTGGCGCGGCGGGCGAGGTACCGTTCTGGCGCTCGGTCCGGTCCTGCGCAATGCGCCCTGGCAGATCGTGCTGTTCTCAATCGGGATGTATCTGGTGGTCTACGGACTCGGACAGGCCGGGCTGACCCATTACGGCGCGACCGTACTCGAATGGCTCGGCCAGCAGGGCCCGTTCGTCGCCACGCTCGGGACCGGCTTTATCGCCGCACTCGTTGCCTCGGTGATGAACAACATGCCGTCAACGCTGGTCGGCACACTGGCCATCAAGCAGGCCCAGGTACCCGAATTGACACACGAGCTGATGGTCTACGCGAACTTGATCGGCAACGACCTAGGGCCGAAATTCACGCCCATTGGCAGCTTGGCCACGCTGCTTTGGTTGCATGTCCTGGCCGGCAAGGGCTATCGCATCGGCTGGGGCCAATACATGAAGGTCGGCCTCATACTGACGCCCCCCGTGTTGCTCGCGACCTTGCTCGCGCTGGCGGCCTGGTTGCCGCTGGTCAAGTAACTCGAAGCGACAGCAGATACGTCGTTGGTTCGAAACCCGCTTCTGGCCGCGAGTCAACATCTTGAGTTGCACATCAGCGAGGTAGCCCTGCAGCGTCGGGTATGAACGGGTTTCCTTTGATTGAGATGGCGGCTGGTGACACGCCTGTTGGGTCTACCCCAACTATCCGGAACCCACTTTCCGTTCGCCTATTTTCCCAGGATTTCAGGATAATTGAGAATCAGGTTATCTCTGACCCATTGCTTGCCGTCGATAAGTTGCGCTATTACGAGAAAATTGGGCTCATGCCGCGGATCGGGCGAGACAATGGCGGTCGACGGCATTACGAACCGCATGATCTCGTGCGGCTGCGTTTCATCCAGCGCGCCCAGCGCTGCAATTTTCGCTCGACGAGATCCGCCAACCGCTCGAATTCAGAAGCTGCCGCGACACCGCGGGGCCGGAAGTAGCCACTTTAACCGAACAAAAACTACAAGACATCTGCCACCGCATGTCCGACCTCGAGCGGCTGCAACGAGAACTTTGCCAGCTTCCGCAGCTGTGCCGGGGCAGCGATCAGGGCTGTCCGATTATCGACAGCCTCGACAAGAGCGGCTGAAATCCGCTTGTGACGACTGGCGCGGTCACCCAAATTAAACTCTTGACATAGAGTCAACTCCAGCAAATAGCTTGCGGGCGTCGTGCAAATAACTACTGGAGTTTGATCATGAATTTTTCTAAACGTGCAAACGGGCGTGTCCTGGTCATCGGCGCCGGCGTGGTCGGTTTGACGACCGCTTTGTGCCTGCGGCGGCGTGGTTTCCAGCCGATCGTCGTCGCCGAGAAGTTCGCGCCGGAAACGACGTCTAACGTGGCCGGCGCGCTATGGGAATGGCCGCCGTCCGTATGCGGACGACATCACGACGAGCGGCTACTCGATCACGCGAAAACGTGGAGTATGGAATCGTATCGCGAGTTCGAGCGCTTGGCGACCCAACCGGGCAGCGGCGTCACCCTACGTACCGCGGTTTTCTACTTCAAACAACCCGTGGCAGACAATGCACTCGAATGGGCAAAAATGAATGAACTCAAGCACCGTGTCCGCGCCTTTCGACACAGCCCCGAATTGATCACCGAATACGGGATAAGCCCGAAGAGTGGCGTGGTGGATGCCTACGAGATGCGGGCGCCGACGATCGATACCGACCGGTACATGGCGTGGCTAAAGCAGGAAGCGACCACTGCCGGGTGCGCGTTCGTGCAAAAAAGAATCCCCAGCCCGCTGCGCGAGCATGAAGACACGCTTAGACGGCAATTCGGGGTCGATGCCATCGTGAACTGCTCCGGGCTCGGCTCCGTTGCTCTCGCCGCCGATGATAGTCTCTCGCCGCACCGGGGCGCGTTGATCCGCGTGCGCAACGACGGGAAAACAATGCCGCGGGTCGAACGCGCCCACTGTGTGGCCAACGATCCGTCACAAGAAGATCAAGACATGGTCTTCATCGTGCCGCGTGGCGAGGACACGCTGTTGCTCGGCGGCCTCGTGGAAGCAGATGAATGGCGCACCGATATCAACCTGCGCAATTACGCGCCAATCCAACGTATCCTTGAACGCTGCACCGCGTTTTTGCCGGCCTTATCGTCGGCTTCGATCGATCCGATCGAGCCGGCGCGCGTCGGCTTGCGGCCGTTTCGCGAGCAAAACGCGCGAGTGGAACACGAAACGGGCACCTCGATCATCCATAACTACGGGCACGGCGGATCGGGGGTGACCTTGTCCTGGGGGTGCGCTTTCCAGGTCGCGGACCTGATGGACGAGTTATTAGGCCAACAAACACTTGCGTACGGCACCGGCGCTTGATTTAGGCCGCGTGTCCAAGCGGTTCGGACAGTGGGCTGTCCGAACCGTGCGCCTTCTGCCGCCTTTGACGACACCCACCCCGATTTCTCGGCCACGCGCGGTCGATCTTGCTTCGATTGCCCGACGGGCCTTGCGACCGGACCGATTACTGATTCCGTCCGCAAAAGATTTGACTTGGAGTCGCCTCCAGGCAATAGGCTCGACCGCGATTGTTGCTGTAGGGACGATGGCAACAGAAAAAAGCTGTACTCGCGGCACTGTCGGAGACCCCGCCGGCAAAGCAACCGCCTATTGAGGAAAGACCATATGAAACGCGATGTTATCAACCGAAGTTTAACCGCGGCCGTTCTGGCCGCCCTGTGGGGACTGGCCTTCCTGCCCGCGGCGTTCGCCGGTCAGGGTCGGGCTAACCAGTCACAAACAACCCATCAAGCACGCTCGGAAGCGGCCGTGATCCAGACACTCTCAAGCGCCGCGCCCGAGTCGGTTGCCAAACACGCCACCGTGCTATCCCGGGCAGGCAAGGTTCTGAAACAAGGCACCGGCGAGTGGGTGTGCCGCTTCGCCGGCCTGACAGGCGATACGCCGACCTGTCTGGATTCGCAGTCCCGTGCCTATTTCAAAGCCCGCTCCCAGGGCAAAACACCACAGGTCGAGCGTATCGGCCTCACCTACATGCTGCATGGCATGACGACAGACACCGGCATGCAGATGCCGCCGCACGTCATGCTGATCATTCCCGACCCGGCCGATCTCAAGCCATTTCCCACCACGCCGCAAAGCGGAATGCCCTGGGTCATGAAGGCGAATACCCCGTACGCGCACCTGATCATACCGGTCGGCGGGCAGTCGATGGGCGCGATGAGTCAGCCATCGAGCGACTGACCTTGGCATAAGCGATAGCGCAGCACAGACAGTCACGGCTGCGAATCGTCTGAAATTGTGCAAATAAACCGGTTAAAAAGGATATTTTGATGATGATACCCCTGTGGTTGACGATACTCGCGTGGGCGGTGACCGGCATCGGGTTGCTGTGCGCGGTGATCATTCTCGCCGACATCTATTTCGGCGGTTACCGGCAGCCGATGGCCAGCTGGGAAGCAGTGTGGCCGATCACCGCGATCTACGCCGGTCCGCTGGCGCTTGTCGCCTATTACCGGTGGGGCCGCCCGGCCACGTCGCAATGGCAAAACCGCCATGGCGCCGCGCCCGACTGGGACTTGGCGGTGACGGCCGCCCTGGAAACCATCCCCGGCGGCGCGGCATCGTTCATCGGTCATCTGATCGCTGTGCCGATCGTGGTGGGCACCGGGGTCACGATCGCCGGAAAAGGCGTTTGGCCAATGATTTTGCTCATCGCCGCGTTCGCGCTGCCGTTGTTGATCGCCTTCGAATACCGGTCGCTGACCCGGATGGGCCAGATTCGTTCGGCCGCCCTGCGGCTGCGGGTGGCTTTGAAAATTTCGCTGCTGGCGATCCTCGCCTTCGATACGGGCATGGGCGTCACGATGCTGATCGTGGCTTTTGTGCTGGGCTATCCGCCGACCACGATCGCGTTCTGGTTCGTCATGTGGGGCGGATTGCTGCTGGGTTTCATGACCGCCTACCCGATGGTGCGCTGGCTGCTCGGGCGAGGTGTCACGACTCCCGTGGAGTCGGAATAGGTGTCGGGCCGGGTCCGGAAACAATCCAGTCGGCTGGACTGGACCACGAGACGCATTGCGAATCGTGGATGGCACGCCGGCCCGATGATTCGCCAATGGGCCAACCTGGCCGGACTCATCAATCGAACTCTCAAAGGAAATCCCATGTCACACGACTCCGTCGCGAGCGTACCCATGCACCACGAACGGGAGCGTTTGCTGCGGATGCTCGCGCTCGCCACGTTCTTCATTTTTTTCCAGGCATACATGGTGGCGCCGATCATACCGGCGCTCGCGGATGCATTCGCAACTTCGGCACACACCGCGGGGTTTGTTGTACCGGCGTATTTGATTCCCTATGGCATCGCCACCCTGGTGTTCGGCCTGCTGGCCGATCGGCTCGGGGTTCAACGGGTCATGTTCGCGTCCCTGGCGATGTTCTCAGTCCTCACAGCGCTCACGGCCACCGCCACATCCGTCGAACAGATGGTGCTGTGGCGCGTGCTGACCGGCCTGGGCGCCAGTGGCGTGGTGCCGCTCGCACTCGTGCTTGTCGCACAGCTTTTCCCTTACGAGCAGCGCGGCCGGCCGCTCGGCTGGCTGTTTGCGGCGATGGCCGGGGGGATGGCGTTTGGCTCGCCGCTGGGTTCGATACTGGTGCCCATCATCGGCTGGCGTGGGCTTTTCCTGGCCGTCAGCGCGGCGGGTGGGATAGTCCTGCTGTTGTTTCTGCCCTATCGCCGCCTGATTGCCACTGCGATGCAGCCGGTAGGCGGCACATTCGGCGACCTCATGCGCGGCTATCGGGGCTTGCTCGGCACTGCCCGCGGCCAGCGCACCTACGGCTATGTTTTTGTGAACTCGATGTTTCATTCCGGCGTGTTCACCTGGCTGGGCGTCTATCTCGAACAACGCTACGGCCTCGGGCCGGTCGGCATCGGTCTGGCCTTGCTCGGCTACGGGGTGCCCGGTTTGTTGTTTGGTCCGCTGATCGGCCGTGCCGCAGACCATTGGGGTCGCGCGCGATTGTTGCCGATCGGGCTCGGTCTGAGCGCGTTGGCCGCAGCCGGTTTGCTGTTCGATTTTCCGGTGCTCCTCGCGCCGGCCGTCGCGATGCTGCTATCGCTGGGCTATGACACGACCCAGCCCTTGTTTGCCGGCATCGTCACCTCGCTCGGCGGCAAACGGCCCGGCCAGGCGATGGGTTTGAACGTGTTCACCCTGTTCGTGGGTTTCGGCTTGGGGAGCCTGATTTTCGGCGAGGTCCTGCGCTTTGGCTTCGGGACCGCATTGGCGCTGTTTGCGGTGATTGAATTGATACTCGCCCTGGGTTCGATCCGGTTGTTTCGTTCCGAGATGCCGGGCGAAACAAAAGCACGGCGCTGACTCAATATCCATCCGGCATAGATCGGGCCTTGACCTGGAGCGGACTCCAGAATCTAGGGTTTTCGTGCCATGCTCTTCGCGACGCTGACGACAACTGAGCCTAGCGAAAGGGAATACCGTCCTCACCGGATCGCATGGCGTTTGTAACAACCCAAGGAGAATCTGATGAACGAAACGAACCAAGACCCCTGCATCGAGTCCGCCCTGGCCTGCCTGCGAGCTTGCGAACGTTGCGTGGACTGCTGTGCCGGGCAAGACGGCATGGAGGCTTGCCTGAAGCTGTGTCTGGACTGCGCCGAGGCCTGTCAAGGATGCGCCCGGGCCATGGCGCGCGGCTCACAGCACGCGGCCCAATGGTGCCATTTCTGTGCCGAGATATGCGAAGCCTGTGCCACGGAATGCGCCAAGCATGAGGCCCAGCCGTGCCAGGACTGCGCCGAGGCCTGCCGCCGCTGCGCCCAGGCTTGCCGAGCCGCGGCCTGATGCTGCGACCGCCGGCAGGGGTGCACCCTCACCCCTGCCGGCTCTTTTCTCTTTCGGGAGTGCGGCTGCACGGCATCTCCTACCGGCACAACCCGCACTCTGGCCCCATATCGATCTCTGATCCAAAGCACTGGGGAGTCGACCCATGATTGACGCATTGACACAAGCCCTGCTCATCGGCCTGGGCCTATTCTACAAAGCGCTGTGGCCGATCCTGTTCGGCGTCTTGCTGACCGCCTTGATCGAGACCCTGATCGATCAGGACCGCTTGGCCAATATCCTGGGCGGACGCGATCTGCTGACCGCCGGCAAGGCGTCGGCCATCGGCGTGGCCAGCTCGGCCTGTACCTTCGGGGCGCTGAGCATCACCCAGACGCTGTTCAAGAAAGGCGCCTCAGCCGAGTCCTCGTTCGTTTTCAGCTTCGCCTCCACCAATCTGGTGTTCGAACTGGGCATCCTGATCTATGCCCTGCTGGGCTGGCAGTTTTTGGCGGCCGAGTTGCTGGGCGGTTTCCTGTTGATCGCCATCGTCTACGTGCTGGTGCGCCTGACCCTGCCGCAGCGGCTGTTTGCGCAGGCCCGCACCCGGCTGCAAGAGCGTTTTCCTGAAGACCCGCCGCCGGTGCGTTTTACCCGCGGCGTGGCCGCGACCCTGGGCTGGAAAGAACAGCTCACCAGCCGTGACGGCTGGCAGCGCATCGCCCGTAACTACTTCCATACCCTGGGCAAGATCTATAAAAGCGCGCTGTTCGGCTTTTTCATCGCCGGATTCATCGTTGCCTTGGTGCCGAATGCGTTCTGGAGCACCTTGTTTCTGACGCCGACCGGCCCGGCCGGCATTACCGAAAACGCGGTCCTCGGCGTGCTGGCCGGCGTGTTCAGCTTCATCGGCTCGATCGGCAACGTGCCGTTTGCCGCCGCGCTGTGGACCTCGGGGGTGTCGTTCGCCGGCGTGATCGCCTGTATCTATGCAGATCTGATCACGGTGCCGATCATGAACCTATGGAAGAAATTCTTCGGCTGGAAGGCGGCCGCATACATTTTCGTCGTTTTCTTCGTGACCATGCTCGCCAGCGCGGTGTCGATGGAATATCTGTTCGACGCTCTGGGCTGGATCCCGCCGCGGCTGAACACCCAGGGGTTGATGAGCTTTTTGCAGGTCAAACTCGATTTCACGCTGGTGATGACCGTGCTCGCCTTGGTCGGGACCGCGGTGTTGTACGGGTTGATACGTATGCCCGCCCGGACCCGGCGGCAATGGCAATAGCGGTGCGTATTCGCCGCTGCCTTGACCGGCGACAAGCGGACGCAGGCGTATGACCGCTCGCGACTTTTTATGGCCTGGCGGCGGCGACCAGCGAGGTCGTTGTCACGCAGTAAGGGGGTATAGCCCATGTTTTCTCTGAGCTTCCGCAAGCTGGCGCTGGCCGGTTTTCTCGCCTGTGCCTTGGCCATGGCGTTTGCGCTGTACCTGCAATACGTCGAAGGCCAACAGCCTTGCCCGCTGTGTATCTTTCAGCGTATCGCCATGATTGCCACCGGGCTGGTGTTTCTGGTCGCCGCGCTGCACGCGCCCCGCGCCCGGGGGCGCTGGGTCTACGCCGCCACCGCGGCGGCGACGGCCCTGGTGGGCGTGGCCCTGGCCGCCCGCCATGTCTGGCTGCAGTCGTTGCCACCCGATCAGATCCCGGCCTGTGGTCCGTCGCTGGACTACTTGCTGCAGATCTTGCCGGTGACGCAAGTCATCCAACTGGTGTTCAATGGCGACGGCAGTTGCGCCAAGATCACCTCGACGGTGTTCGGCGTCAGCCTGCCGCTCTGGACCCTGATTGCGTTCAGCGGCTTGGCGATCTATGCGTTGGCGCAGCCGGGCCTGGCCCGTATCGCCGAGTCTCGTTGAAGCAACGCGGCCAAGTGCGCGTTCCGGGCCGTCGGCCGGGTAAGGGTTCCCCCTGACCGCAGCGCGCGTATCGCCCCCTTGACCTGGAGTCAACTCCAATAATTAGAATGGTAACGTCAGCCGGAAACCACTACGGGCGGCCTCGCGATCGAGATACCGCATTCCGTTGTAGGGCGATCTGGCGGCGGACTTGCCACGTGGCCATCCGTCGTCGGCCCGCAACATTATCGGTGACCGCTTTCGAACGCATTCAAGGAGCACAGCCATGCCCAGCATCGGTGAAACGGCACAACAGACCGGTTTGTCGGTCGATACGTTGCGCTATTACGAAAAAATCGGGTTGATGCCGCGGATCGCGCGGGATAACGGTGGGCGACGGCGCTACGAGGCGCGCGATCTGGGGCGTTTGCGCTTCATCCAGCGCGCCCAACGCTGTAATTTTTCGCTCAGCGAGATCCGGCAACTGCTCGAATTCAGAAGCTGCCGCGACGCGGCCCGGCCGGAAGTCGCGCGGCTGACGGAAGAAAAGCTGCAAGACATACAGTGCCGCATGGTCGATCTTGAACGGCTGCAGCAGGAACTCGGCCAGCTCCTGGGACTATGTCACGGCAGTGATCGGGGGTGTCCGATTATCGACAACCTCGACACGCCCGACTGAAAACGTGCTTGACCCTCGACACAGCCGCCGAAAATAATCGCTTGACCTAGAGTCGACTCCAGGATTTAAGCTTCTTCTGAATGCCGGAAATGGCTCGGCCAACCCGGCCCCATCTCTTTCTCACCGGAGGAAATCATGCAGACCACGACGCTAACCATCGACGGCATGCACTGCCAGGGCTGCGTGCAAATCGTGCAGAACGTGATCGAACAGCAGGCCGGCGTCAAAGGCGCCTCGGTATCGCTGGAGGCCAAGCAGGCGCGCATTGCCCACGATGCCGACCAAGTCTCGCCCGAAGCGCTGGCCCAGGCTGTGCAGGACGCCGGCTATACCGCCGCGCCGGCGTAAGTCTTGGATATCGCACAGGCCGGGTTTTTGGCCGCCGGCCTCGGGCTGATCGCTTTCGTGGAGCCGTGCTCGGTCGGCAGCCACCTGTTGTTCCTGAAGTTCCTGGACCGACTGCCGGAGCGCCAGCGTTTGTACCAGACGCTGGTCTTCACTTTAGCTCGGGCCGGGCTGATGGCCGGACTCGGCGTGCTCGCCGCCGTGGTCGGCACTCGATTCCTGGGCATCCAGCACGGCTTGTGGATGGCGCTGGGCAGCTTGTATGTCGCGCTTGGGCTGGCCTATCTGGCCGGCGGCGCGCCGTGGCTGATTCGCCAGAGCGACCGACTGCTGCCGCGCGTACCGACGACCTCCGGCGGCGCCGCGCTCGGCGTGTTGTTCGGCTTCAACATCCCGGCCTGCGCGGCGCCGCTGCTCGCGGTGTTGCTCGGCGGCGCAGCCACCCAGGCCGCTGCCGGCGGCGGAATGGCCTATGGCGGCGTGTCCCTGCTGATCTTTGGACTCGCATTGTCCAGCCCCCTCGTACTCGCGGTATTCACCCAACGTGGACGGCGGCTATTGAATGCAATCGCCCGTTTCGCCACCCGCATGCCGCGCATCACCGGCGCAGTGCTCGTACTACTCGGGGTCTGGTCCATCGGGCTGGCGTTGTGAGGCCGTGTCTTGCGAGCGCACAGCCGGGCAGTTTCTTTTCGATATGCGTAGCTGCACGCGGAGTGATCTATGAATACTGTGATGCTGGAAACCACGCTCGTTTGTCCAGCCTGCGGGCATAACGCCCCGGAGACCATGCCGACCGATGCCTGCCAGTACTTCTACGAGTGCGGTGGCTGCGGTGCCTTGCTGCGCCCCGAAGCCGGTGACTGTTGCGTGTACTGCTCTTATGGGTCGGTGCCCTGTCCACCAGTGCAGCAGGACGGCAACTGCTCATGTTGAGACGAACACGCATTGTGCACCGCGCATTCTCCATTAAAAGGTGATGCCATGAACGACACAACCGCAAATTCCGACGCGCCTCACCCGTGGAGCGAGGAAACCACCGGCGATTCCAGCATCCGCCGCGTGCGCGCCCATATCGGCGGTATGCACTGCTCTTTGTGTACCGGCACCATCGAACGGGCGCTGGGTGCCAAACCCGGCGTCCAGCGGGTGGCGGTCAGCCTGACCCACGAGCAGGCGCTGGTCGAATACGACGATGGGCAGACCGACGCCGAAACCCTGATGGGCACCCTTCAGCAGATCGGCTATACCCTGAGCGATCCGCGCAAGGTCGAACCTTTCGAACGGCAGGAGCAGGCGCTGGCGGTCGAACGCAATCGTTTCGTGGCAGCCCTGGCCATGAGCCTCGCCGCGGTCGGGCTCATCGTGGATACCGCCAGCCTTTGGACCCTGGGCCTGTCGGTGGTGGTCTACCTCAGCCTGGTCGTCTTCGGCTACGCCGTGCTGCGCGGCCGCGGCCAAGCCGCCGCCGCGACCGGCAGCGCCGGCCTGGCCGCCGGCGGGCTGGTCCTGTTCGGGTTACGTGCGAGTGGGGTGCTGGCCGGCTATGAGCCGCTGCTGGTGGGTGCGCTCGCGCTCGCCATGATATTCGGGCTAGCCCGGCACATGGGGGTCATGGCCTTTCAGGCGCTACGCCGCGGCATCCTCAATCAACACGTGCTGGTCGAGATCGGCGCCTTCGCCGGCCTGATCGGCGGCGCGATCGGGCTGGCGACGCGACCGCCGGGTTATCCGACAGCGGCGTTTTTTGCGGTGTCGGTGATGGTGCTGACCTATCATCTGTTTTCCGAATGGCTGTCGCTCATCGTCAAGACCCGCAGCGCACAATCGGTCAAGCGGCTGCTGGATCTGCAGCCCGAGACCGCGCACGTGGTCACCGATGACGGCGAGCAGGATAAGCCCGTGGCGCAGGTTGCAGCCGGCATGACTGTGCGTGTGCGTCCTGGCGAGCGCATTCCGGTCGACGGCGAAGTGACTGACGGCGGCTCGGCGGTCGACGAATCGTTGATCACCGGTGAGCCGCTACCGGTGGAAAAAACCACCGGCGACAGCGTCGTCGGCGGCGCCATCAACGGCAACGGCACCCTGCTGATCCGGGTCACCGCGGTCGGCGACGACAGTTTTTTGCATCAAGTGATATCCAGTGTCGAAGACGCCCGCGCGCTCAAGCCCGGCCTGCTGCACATCGTCGATCGGGTGTTGCAAGTCTATACGCCGACGGTGCTCGCGATTTCCGCGCTCGCTTTTCTGGGGTGGGCCCTCGGGCCGCTGGCCTTCGGCGCCGACCCCGAATTCCAGCGGGCGGTGTTCGCCGCGCTGACGGTGCTGGTAATGGGCTATCCCTGCGCGGTCGGCATCTCCGCGCCGCTGTCGATCGTGCGCGGCGCCGGNGAGGCCGCGGACAAGGGCGTGCTGATGCGCACCGGCGAAGCCTTCCAGGCNNTGCGCAANATCGACACCGTGGTGTTCGACAAGACCGGCACGCTCACCGAAGGCCGGCCGGCGGTGCGTGANATNCATGGCNTCGATGGCAANGACGACACGCTGCTGGCGGTTGCCGCGGCGGTGGAAGCNGCGTCGGAGCATCCGCTGGGCCGNGCNGTGGTCGAAGCNGCACTTGAACGCGGACTGGNNTTCCCCGACGTGGCNGATTTTCAGGCCGAGTCCGGCCGCGGCGTGACNGCGCAGATCGACGGCGAGACCGTGCGAGTCGGCAGTCCGGCGTTTCTAAGCGCAGCCGGGGTCGCGCTGGACGCCTTGCAAGAGCGCATCGACGCATCCGAACAACAGGGCCACACGGTGATCGTCGTGGCGCGCGGCGAGCAATTACTCGGCGCGATCGCGCTCGGCGACGCGTTACGCGCCGATACCGCTGATACCATCGCCCGGCTGCACGAACTGGGTATCCGCACCGCGATGCTCACCGGCGACAATGAACGCACCGCCCGCCATATCGCCGAACGTGCGGGTATCGACGACGTCTACGCCGGCGTACTACCCGATCAAAAGGCCGAGCGTCTGCGCAACATGCAGCGCAACGCCCGTATCGCCATGGTCGGCGACGGCATCAACGACGCGCCGGCCCTGATGCAGGCCGATATCGGCATCGCCATGGGCAGCGGCACCGATATCGCCATCGATGCCGCCGATATCATCATCCTGAACGGTCAGCTCGGCGCGGTGATCACAGCGTGGGAGATCAGCCGTTGGGGTTATCGCAAGATGTTACAGAACGTGGGCTTGGCCTTTTTGTTCAACGGCATCGGCATTCCGCTGGCCGCCACGGGCTTGATCTATCCGGTATGGGCCATGGTGGCCATGGCCGCCAGCGTCACCGCCATCTTCGTCAATTCACTATGGCAACGGCCGGCGATGTTTTTCGATGCGGTGGCTAGCGTGGGCGAGTAGCGAATACATGAGTATGAACGATGGGACTCTATAACGATGTGGTTCTGCCACGGCTTTGTGACTTGGCTATGCGCAATCGCCACCTCGTACCGTATCGTCGGCGCGTGTTGGCCGGCGCGCAAGGCCAGGTGCTGGAAATCGGCATCGGCTCGGGCCTCAATCTGCCGTTTTACGGGCCACACGTCCGCGGCATTCACGGTCTGGAGCCGTCACCGCAATTGGTCCGCCTCGCGGAGCGCGCGGCCGGGCGCTCGAACCGGCCGGTTTCGCTGATCGAGGGTTCGGCGGAAGCCATTCCGTTCGATGACAAGAGCCTCGACACGATCGTGACGACCTGGACGCTGTGCAGCATCCCGCATGCGGATCGGGCGCTCGCACAAATGCGTCGTGTGCTCAAGCCTGGCGGTCGGCTTCTGTTCGTCGAACACGGATTGGGGCCCGAAGAGGCCGTGAGAAAATGGCAGCACCGTTTGACCCCGGTATGGTCAAAGGTCAGCGGCGGCTGTCATCTGAACCGTCCGATTCAAGCACTGATCGAACACGCAGGCTTCGACGTGGCGCGGCTCGAGACCGGTTATATGAAAGGCCCCAAAACGATGGCCTTCATCTACGAGGGCGACGCCCGACCGATATGACGCACGCTGAAAACTATTTTTGACGCTTTACACGCTTTTACCTTGTCATCGTCATAAAGAGCGCCTATATTATAAGTCTTATGAAGCGGCTTGTTCCTTCCATCCTGATCACGCTGTTGATCTTAGCCAGCGTGCTGGCCAGTCCAGCCGTCATGGCGTGGTCGATGCCGTCTTCATCAAGTCCGTCAACGGCGTGCGCGCTATGTCAGGCCGATCCTGCGAGCCAACAGCACGCGCCGCCCGCGACCACGACCTGCGTTCTCGCCATGTGCAGCATGACGGCTGACACAAACGATACCGCAGCCGCGCTCGTGTTGCCCCCGAGGGCCATGCCCGGCTTTCATCTGCGCGCCCATCTGGGCCGAATGCTGTCGGGCCCCGACCCCTTCCCTCCGCGTTTCATCCGCGTTTGACCTGATCGGCGCTTACCGCGCCTCACGTCCGGATTTCACTGAAGTTCTGCCGACCTGTACGGGTCGGCCGGCCTAACCGCCGTCGCGTTGCGTAATGCACGTACGTTGCATACGCAGCATGCGGCTCGGCCGCGTCATCCGGACGCTTTGTATTCAAGTCACGTGGAGTTACATCTGGATGAAGCAATCTCTCAACCGCGCCGTGGCGATATTCTCGCTCATGGTCTTCGCGTTGGCGTTTACCGGCACGGCTGTCGCCGCGCCGGTGGCCGCCACGCTGTACCACAACCCGGGCTGTCATTGCTGCGAGCAATACGCGCAATATCTCGACAAACCGGGCTACGACGTCAAGGTCGTCGATACCGACGATATGGCCGCCTTGAATCAAAAGCACGGCGTACCGCCCAAGTTGGCCTCCTGCCACACCATGACGATTGGCCACTACGTCGTCGTCGGCCATGTACCGGAGCCGGCCATCGCCCAACTGTTACGCGAGCAACCCGACATCGAGGGCATTTCGCTGCCTGGCATGCCGGCCGGCTCGCCTGGAATGAAGGGCAAAAAACAAGGGCCGTTCGTCGTTCGCACACTGAGCGGCGATGTGTACGGCACGTACTGAGCCGTGGCTAATACCCATTACAAGGAGTCCCTGTTATGAGCTGCTCTAAAACCCAAACCGAGGGTTCCGGTCCGCAAGCCAAACCGCGCCATCCGGCACTGCGCTGGTTCAAGCGCCAGCGTTTGATGATCGGCGGTCTCGCGATCGTCGGTCTCGGGCTGGCGTTCGGCTGGAACGGGCTGGCGGCCGCCGGCGTTCTACCCATTCTGCTCAGCACGCTACCGTGCCTGATCATGGTGGGCATCTGTATGAAAAGCATGCAGTCCTGTTCAAAAAAAGAACAGAAGTCCGAGGCGGCCGACGCCCCAGCCAACGATTCCCCGGCGCTTCTGCCGGGACCTTCCCCCCAACGTATCGAGGAACAAGACCATGCGTAAGACACTGAAAGCATTCACCGCAGCCACCTTCATCGCGGCATCGGCCGCCATCGCAACCGCCTCATTCGCCGCCACGTCGAGTGATAACGACTCGGGCGCGGGTGAAATGGGGCAGATGATGAAAAACAAAGATCATATGGGTCAGGGCATGATGGGCAACGGCCAAATGACCATAATGCAGATGATGACCGAGATGAACCATATGATGAGCAACTGCAACAAGATGATGGAGGCCCAGATGAAAAAATCGGATAGCCAGAGCGGCAGCGCCGACAAAGGCTGATTCGGGCCTTTAACAGCAGCCACTCGTTATGAGTGGCTGCTTTCTACCGATTATTTTAGATTTGAGGAGCAAACGATGAGTTTACGACTAGGCGATACCGCCCCGAACTTCACGGCCGACACCACCGAAGGCCGGATCGATTTTCATGAGTGGCTCGGCGACGGCTGGGGCATGCTGATGTCGCATCCGGCCGATTTCACGCCGGTCTGCACGACCGAGCTGGGCGCGGTCGGCGGTCTCAAGGAAAGGTTCGCCCAACGCAACGTGAAAGCCATCGTGGTTTCGGTGGATTCGGTGGACGATCACAAGCGCTGGTCGTCGGATATCGAGGAGACGCAGGGTCAGGCCGTGAATTTCCCGATCATCGGCGATTCCGACCGCAAGGTCGCGGAACTTTACGACATGATCCACCCGAACGCCGGCGATACGTCGACGGTGCGCAGCGTGTTCATCATCGATTCCAACAAGAAGATCCGCATGACGCTGACCTATCCGAAGAGTGCCGGGCGTAATTTCGACGAGATCATCCGCGTCATCGATTCGCTGCAGCTGACCGACGACTACAAGGTTACCACCCCGGCGAACTGGCAGGACGGCGACGATGTGATCGTGTCGCCGGCGTTGTCCAACGAGGAGGCCGAGAAGCTGTTTCCGGCCGGCTGGAACGAGCTCAAGCCCTATCTGCGCATGACCAAGCAGCCGAACAAGTAACGACTGAGAGTGTGCTGCCGCGGATACAGGCGCGTTGCTGTATCCGGGGCGTTACCGGCGATCACGTCATGAG
>PBAO01000006.1 GCA_002715985.1 Lysobacterales bacterium
GCCGTATCCACGGCCTTGTGCAGCGTTTCCGAGACGTTGACCTTGGCCATGGAGACTTCTTTCTTGGCGAAACTGCCCTGATCCAGCGCCCAGGCCGCGTGCATGGTCAGCAGGCGCCCGGTCTGGATGGCCATGGCGGCCTCGCCGAGCATGCCCTGCACGCCTTCGCGATCAGCCAGGCGCACGCCAAAGGCTTCACGATCGGCGACATAATCGGCGGCGATCTCCATCGAGCGTCGGGCCAGGCCCAGCCAGCGCATGCAATGGGTCAGGCGCGCGGTGCCCAGCCGGATCTGGGTGACCTTCAGGCCGTCGCCGACCTCCATCAGCCGGTTTTCGTCGGGAATCCGCAGGCCATCGAAGCGAATCTCGCAGTGCCCGCCATGTTCTTCCGGGCCCATGATCGGAATCCGGCGCACGATCTCCCAGCCCGGGTCGTCGGCATGAAACAGGAATGCGGTGAGCCCCTTGCGTGGATCGTCCGAGGTCTTGGCGATCAGGATGAAGTGCTTGGCCACGCCTGCACCGGTGATGTAGTGCTTGTGGCCGTGGATCACCCAGTCATCGCCGTCGCGGGTGGCGGTGGTCCTCATCATGGTCGGATCCGAGCCACCGCCGGGTGCGGGCTCGGTCATGGCGAACGACGAGCGGACCGCACCGTCCACGATGGGCTGCAGGAACCAGTCTTTCTGTGCCGGCGTACCCACTTTTTCCAGCACGATCATGTTGCCATCGTCCGGGGCAGCCGAATTGAAGACCACCGGCCCGAAGATCGAACGATTCATCTCTTCGTAGCAGGCGGCCATGCCCACGATCGAAAGCCCCTGCCCGCCGCGGGCAGCGGGCATCTGCAACGCCCACAGCCCGGCAGCCTTGGCGCGTGCCTGCATGCGCGCCAACAGCTCGGGGGCGATGTTTTCATGGTCATCGTAGCTGGCCGGATCGGCTTCCAGCGGGATCAGCTCGGCGTCGACGAAACGACGAATCGCATCGCGAAAACGGGCGATCTCGGGGGACAGAGAAAAATTCATAACGCGCCTACAGCGAAGACTGGAGATGACCACCATCGACGGCGATCGTGGTGCCGGTGATATAGCCACCGGCCTGGGAAGTCAGCAGCAGCAGTGCGCCGGCCAGATCATCGATCTCGCCGAGCCGTTTCTGTGGAATCCGGCTGATCATCTTCTGGCCGGGCGGGGTCTCGAAGAACTCACGGTTCAGATCGGTGGCGATATAGCCCGGGGCGATCGCGTTCACCCGGATGTCATAGCGCGCCCATTCCAGCGCCAGTGCCCGGGTGAGCTGCTCCACGGCCCCTTTCGAGGCGGCGTAGGGTGCGACGGCCGCGGCCACGCGATGGCCCAGAATCGAGCTGATATTCACGATCGAGCCGGCCTGTTCGTGGGCCGCCAGACGTCGGGCGGCTGCCTGGGCCACGCGCCAGACGCCGTTGAGATTGACTTCGATGGTCTTCAACCAGTCGTCTTCGGCCAGATCCATGGCGAACGCCGGCTGGGCGACACCGGCATTGCAGACCGCGATATCCACGCAGCCGAATACGGCCTCGGCGCTGTCGAAGGCCGCGGCCACGCTGGCCGAATCGGTCACGTCCATGGTCACCGGCTGGGCACGGCCGCCGGCCCCGCGGATACGCTCGGCGACCTCGGCCAGCGGGCCTTCGCGTCGGCCACACAGCACCACGGCGGCCCCGGCCTCGGCCAGGGTCAGGGCAAACCCGCTGCCCAGGCCGGTGCCGGCCCCGGTCACCAACGCCACGCGGCCGGTCAAATCGAATCGTTGCTGCATCGTCTGCCTCCTTGGTCTTCAAAAATAGAGCGATCGCTCGGTTTTTGAATATGCGGCCTTTGTCGCATGACGCTCCGTAAGGCAACGGATAGGCAGGCGCCGCTTGAGCACAGACGATTGATGATGCGCGGTTACCGCGCGTCGTTTTCTATCCGGAGCACGTGATGCAACAAGACCCTGTCCAGCTCGCCAAGTACTTCGAAGGCGCTAGTTTTCCGGCCACCGGCGGCAACCTAGCAGGTGTCGCCGCCGGCAACGGGGCCCCAGACGAGGTCATCGACAAACTGCGTGCGTTCGAGGGCGATCATTTCGCGGATGCCAACAGGGCCGTCGAGGCACTGACCGAACAGCGCTGATCGGCTGCGCGGGCCGCCTCGGCCCGCGCTGGCTCAAGTTGATTCAACGAGCCCAGCGTGGCCCTGGCCGTCGATGCCGTCGCGCACCAGGGCCCCGTCGGCGTCGACAAACACATTGGCCGCCAGCTCGAACTGATGCGAGCGGCTTTCCAGGAAATGCACGAGATAACCGGCCGAGTTCGGCAGCACCACCGTGTCACCCCGGGCCAACCCTTGGTCGAAGACAAAGCGGCGCTTGAAGATGAACTCCGATTCCGTGCAGTACGTGCCGGTCAGATACGCCTCGAGCGGCGCGCCGGCCGCACGCTGTGGATGCGCGGCCAGAAGCGGGTCGAACATCACCTCGGCGAACCCGGTACGAAACTGGGTGCGATTCATCTCGACAGCGGCCACCTGGCGCCCGGCCGTGTCAGCCTTGACGTGAACCACCCGGGCCAGTGTCATGCCGCAATCATCAAGCACGCTGCGCCCCGGCTCGCAGCAGACTGTCACGCCCAGCTCGGCCAGATGGGCATGCAGCGGCCGCCCGGCGTGCATGCGGTCCAGCACCGCGGCCAGCCAATCGGCCTGCACGAGCTCGTGCGCGGTCGGATACGCATCCGGGGCGCTCCAGCCCGCAGGCGTGGCCCGCCGGCCCAGGGCATCGTTGTTGTAGGTGATCGGGCCACGTCGGCCGTCCAGAGCCTCACCGTGGGCCTGTAGATAGGCCGGCCAGTCGGCCGGCTCGGCCAGATAGCGCATGGGAATGCCGCCGCCGATATCCATGAACGTCGCCCGGTTCATCGGGCGACGCTGGCCGGTCAGCACGCCGAGCGCCGGCAACAGGCCCGCGATGGCCGAAGCCCGCTGGCCGGGATCATAGCCCCCCAGATGAAATTGCAGACCGGCCAGATCGAGCGTATCGGCATGGTCGGTCAACACGCGCTGCATGACGCCGGCCAGCGCATCCACGTGATAGCCGAAGCGCGAATGCAGCGTATCGCCGGCGTGCTCGAAACCGGCCACGCGCAGGCCGATACGACAGACGGTCCCCCGAGCGGCCGCGCAGGCGGATAGCTGGGCCAGTTCCTCGTCGTTATCGACGATGACCGTCACATCGCCGGCCACGCACCGCGCGATCAGCGCATCCGGTTTGACCCCGGCCGTACAGACGATACGCGTGCCGGGCACCCCCAGATCGAGCGCCTGNTGGACCTCGGCCANGCTGGCNGCATCGATGCCGAAGCCGTTNTCNCGCGCGGCTTNGACATANGACAGGCANTTNTTGGCCTTGCGCGCGAAAAACGGCGTNAGNGCCAGNCCNCGNGCNGCGCCCGTGTCCNCNAGNGCCTGCATNNGAGCCACAAACGGCNCGGTGGATTGNACGTTGAGCGGCGAGCCGTANCGGGCCAGCANCGNGTGCGGGGCNTGCTCGGCAAGNCATGCNCTCATCCANGGGGCAANCCGNGCGCGCAGGGGCACCACGCCCCGGCANCNGGTCAAAAGATCAGTCATAGGCGNTCNTTCATATCGTGGGCCGGNTGGNNTCNATCAGGTCANGCGGTNTNNGTGGGCCAGGCACNTCGAACANCGTGGCCGCCCANTNGCGCATCGTATCG
Organism: Lysobacterales bacterium; assembly: GCA_002715985.1. Taxonomy (GTDB): domain Bacteria; phylum Pseudomonadota; class Gammaproteobacteria; order Nevskiales; family Salinisphaeraceae; genus Salinisphaera. Next base: position 3,761 of record PBAO01000006.1, read on the forward strand.
TGCAGNCGNCGGCTCAAGGTGTCGTTGCCCAGCACCGANAGCTCGGTNACNCGNCCGATNACNGCCAGCCCGGCGACNGGCNGGCCGCTGGGNGCNTGGATCGGCCGGCCNTGNNNGTNCACGGCCAGCGTGTCGTANGCCGTNCGNGCCAGGNGTTCNCGCGCGACGAGCCCNGGCANGGGCCCNGCNGGATCCAGNCGATATGGCGGCGCNATNGTGGCATCGATNTCGCAGGNCNCATCNGNCGGGGCNCCCAGCGCCGACAGATCCACCNGCCCGGCNTCGATGAGTGCCAGCAGGCGNGCGATATTGCNNGCCGCCGGGCCGAAGGCGATCCGCTCCATCTCGGTGGCCACGGCGCGGAACGCTGCCCAGGCCGCCGACGCCAGCCCGCCNTGGCTGACGATACGCACCAGCGCGGGGTAGGCCCCGCGCCAGACGAGTGCCAGCGCCACGCCCGGCCCNGGCGGGCAGCGCCCGGTGGCCATCGCCCAGCTCTCCTGCAGAGTGGCCCGGGCCTCGTCGGCGTCTTGATGGGTGTCACTCCAGGCGGTGAACCAGGCCCGTGTGGTGCCCGCAGCCGCCTGGATATAGGCATCGGCCGCGTCCAGAAACGCCGGCCAGATATCGCCGATGAAATCATTGATCGGCCGGGGCCGCTCGGCCAGCCAGCGAGACAGCTCGGCCACGATATCGTCACGGGCCGCCGTGGCCTGAATCACGCCGGGGTCCGGTTTGGCCAGCATGGGCCGGCCAGTGCGCGAGACCGGCCGGATACACGCCGGCTCGTGCCCGCTGGCGCGATAGTCCAGCCGCCCTGCCTCATTTGTCTCGAACCGGCCGCCCCGGCCAACGGTCAGCGCGAGCGCGGCATCGATGAAGGTCAGGCCAAACCCCTTGCAGTGCAGCACGGCCTCCGGCGTGCGACCGTACTCGGCCAGGCGAGCAGCGGGAAAGACCGATACCGGGCGCTCGCCCGGTCTGCTCTGCCAGGCCTGATGACCGGTCGTGATCAACACCTCATCGGCCAGGTCGGTGTGGCCAGCGGCTACGATCCGCCAACACATCCCGTGGCGCATCACGTCGTCGACGAAGACCTGTCGATGCACAAGGGTCACGTTGGCCGGCAAGCCGCGGGCGAGCATTTCATAGCAGGCCATGAGATAACGCCCGACGGTGGCCCTTGGCACATAGGCGCCCGGATCGGCGGCGGCCGAGTCCATGCGGGCCAGCCACTCCACGAGCGTCGGGCGCTGTTCGTTGACGACAAACGACCGGTCCCAGGCATCGATCAGCCCGGCGACGAAGTTCATCAGCAGATAGGCGGGCTGGCTCGGATCATAAACCGGCCCCGCGCCCGGCCGGGCCGCCGGGTCGTACAACGTGATCGTCAATTGCCGATCCGGATAGCACGCGGCCCAGCCACACAGGCAGTCGAGGGCGAACAGNCCTCGCGGGCCGCCCCCCACGAGGGCGATCGCTCGTGCGCGGTTCGCCTCAGGCATCGATATCGTCGATCATCCGGCGGATATCGGCCGGTGAGAGCCCGAGTTTGTGGGCCACCCACGCATCATCGAAGATCGTATCCAGATAGCGCGTGCCGCTGTCGTGGAGAATGACCGCAACACGCTGGCCGGCCAGTTCGTCGGCCAGGCCGCGCACGGCCTCCAGTACGCCGCCGCCCGAGCCGCCCACCAGCAGCGCCTCGCGCTCGGCCACCCGACGACAGCCCGCCACGCAGCGCCCGTCACTGACCCGCACGACCCGCGAAAACACCTGATCCTTTGCCAGCCCCGGCTCACGCCCGGCGCCCATGCCGGGAATGAAACGCGTGCCGGGCGTGCCGCCAAACAGCGTGCTGCCCTGGGCATCCACGGCGATCACGCGCGTCTCGCGGCCCTGCTCGGCCAGGTAATCACGACAGCCCTGGGCGGTGCCGGTACTGCTGGTGGCCACGAACAGCGTATCGATCGCCCCGCCCATGGCCGCATCGATCTCCACGATCGCCCCGATCTGGTGGGCGCCCGGATTATCCCGATTGACGTATTGATTGAGCCAGACCGCCCCCGGTGTTTCAGCCACGATCCGCTCGACGGCCGCCATGCGCGCGGCGAGAAAATCACCGTTCAACGGCTGGGTCACGCGATGAATCGTGGCCCCCAGGGCAGCCATGATCGCCACGTTCTGTGACTGGGCGTTCACGTCCACCACACAGATCAGGGCAATGCCGTGATACCGACAGATCTGAGCCAGACCGATGCCCATATTGCCCGACGACGACTCCACCAGCGTCGACTCACGCGTGATATCGCCGCGCGCCAGGGCCTGCTCGACCATGTGCCGGGCCGGGCGATCCTTGGCCGAGCCGCCCGGATTGGCAGCCTCGAGCTTGGCGAACAGCGCGATATCGTCACGACCCAGATAGCGCGTGAGCTGTACCAGCGGCGTATGGCCGATCAGATCGACCACACCCACCGGCACAGGCGCCCTATCCGGCATGCGGGCAGGTTGAACCATGGCGATACCTGGTGATGAGAAAACGAGACAGTTGCCGAATCGAAAAAGCACCGTGGCAACAGCGGTCGCGGCGAGACTATCGTAGCGCGTGATCGCGGCCACCAGTTATCGGGGGACGGCCCTCCGGCGTCAATCCGTATCAGTCGTGATGCGCCTTCGAACGTTTTACAACGCGGGCTGCACAAGTACGTTGTCACGCCCCGGCCAGCCTGCGGTCGGGCCGGCCTTGCGTGACGTCTGTCAGAGTCACGATCGCGGCCTGGTGATACGAGCCCGACGCTGATTATTGCTTCTAACTATGGCAACGTAGGCGACAATAACTTCCTTGTAACTCGATTCATGACAACTCGTCGACAGATTCTAGGCGGCGCGGCCGCTTCGGTGGCCGGCCTGGTCAGTTCGCGTGTATTCGCGGCCCAGAGCAACAGCACGCCGGCCAATACCGCCCCTTGCGATGGCTCCGGCCAGGCCCTGCCCAGCGTCCTGCCGGAGAACCCGCCTCTGGCCTCCGGGCTGTTCCCGCCGAAGTACAAGTACGGCGTTGGCGGCACCCAGCTCGGCAATATATTCGAGGTCACGCCGGATGATCAGGCCGAAGCGATGCTCGAAGCCGCCTGGGCAGCGGGCACGCGCCTGTTCGATACCGCGCCGTTCTATGGCTTTGGCCTGTCCGAGCGCCGGCTGGGGCATTTTCTGGATGACAAGAACCCCGAGGACTATGTCCTGGCGACCAAGACCGGGCGCCTGCTGAAAGCCGATGCCAACCCGCCGAATCCGGGGCTCTGGAAAGGCGATCTGAACTTCTCGTATCAGTTCGATTTCACCGCGGCCGGCACGCGGCGCTCGGTCGAGGACAGCCTGCAGCGCCTGGGCGTGGGCAAGATCGATCTCGTGACCATCCACGACATCACCGAGCCGATGCTGGGCAAGGACTGGCGCNAGCAGCTGGAAATCGCCAAGAAAGGCGCCATGCCGGAGCTGACCCGCATGCGCGAGGAAGGCATCATCGGCAGCTGGGGCATGGGGGTGAACAATCTGGAAACCTGTCTCGAGGCCATGGAGGCCGCCAATCCCGACATCATGCTGCAGGCCACGCGCTATAACCTGCTCGATCACGAAGAGGCGTTGACCCGGCTCTTTCCCAAGGTGCGGGCCAACGATGTGGCCTTGATCATCGGCGCGCCGCTGGGCGCGGGGTATCTGGCCGGCACCGATCGCTGGCTCTACGACGGCGACGTACCGGCCGGCTTTGCCGAGCAACGGGCCAGGATGCAGAAAATCGCCCGGAAACACGGCACGGATCTGCGCACCGCGGCCCTGCAGTTCACCACAGCACCCGATATCGTCGCCGCGACCATTCCCGGCGCGCGCAACGCCGAGCAGGCCCGAGCCAATCATGCCTCGATGACCCAGACCATTCCGGCCGCGTTCTGGCAGGAGATGAAACAACAGGGTCTGATCGCCGAGGACGCGCCGACGCCGGCCTGACCGGCCCACGCCGAGCGACCGCCCGGATCGATCAGTGATCGGTTCGGGCAAGCGATATCGCCGCCTCCGTAATGGCGCGTATTGCAGGCGATGGCCATGCCCATCACATTGCCGGCCACTGGTTCTTCAAAGACAACGAACGCTATGTCCGAACAAGGCTTGCCGATCATCGATCGCACGGTCCAGGAAACCAACCGCTGGCTCAACGCGCTGATGGAAGACACCGGCCAGAGCGACAAGACTTTCGCGCTGGCTGGCCTGCGCGGCGTACTGGTCACCCTGCGCGACACCATGCCGGTCGATCTGGCGACCAATCTGGGCGACCAGCTGCCGTTGCTGGTTCGTGGCCTCTATTACGAAAACTATGTGCCCGCCAAGACCCCCAACCGCGAGCGCACCATCGACGACTGGACGGCCTCCGTCGTCGCGGCCAGCGACAATCTGGATCGCGACACGGCCATGGCTCTGTCGCGGGCGGTCTATGCCCTGCTGCGCCGCGAGCTCGATGCCAACATCGTGGACAAGGTCAGCGATGCGATTCCGGCGGACCTGCGTGTCGAACTGATGGGCTAGCGCCGGCCCCTTCATCCCCGATCGGCGCGACCGATACGCCACCGACGGTCCTGTCGAATCGACAGGGCCGTTTTCGTGGGGCCGGCGCTACACTGGGCAGCCATGCACGCCCTGCAGGATCGACGAATGAACGTATTTGAACTGACCGGCCTGCTGCTCACGCTGACCGCGCTTTTCGCCTGGCTGAACCGCCGATTGATCGGCCTGCCATCGACCGTGGGCGTCATGCTGCTGGCGCTGGTGTTCTCGTTGCTGGCACTGGCGGCCGTGCCGTTCGGGGCCAATGTCGCCGGTCCGGCCGGCGATCTCGTCAGTGCGGTGGCGTTCAACCGGACCCTGCTCGACGGCATGCTGGGGGCGCTGCTGTTTGCCGGGGCCATGCAGGTCGAAGCCCGGAAACTGTTCAGCGAGCGCCTCGTGGTCGGCCTGCTGGCGACACTGGGCCTGGGGCTGTCCACACTGATTGTCGGCACGCTGACCTGGGGCGTGTTCATCGCCCTGGATCTGGCCATCGCCCCGATCTATGCCTATCTGTTCGGCGCGATCATCTCGCCGACCGATCCCGTGGCGGTGCTGGCCATCCTGCGCCGGGCCGGCGTGCCCAAGACGCTGGAGATCCAGTTCACGGGCGAGTCGCTGTTCAACGACGCAATCGCGATCGTGCTGTTCGTGGCGCTGTCGGAGGTGGCCGATCCGAACGTCGCCGCCAGCCTGGAACCGGGCTATCTGATCCAGCTGTTCTCGGCCGAAGCCCTCGGCGGCATCGGCTTCGGGCTGGTGGTGGGCCTGGCCGGCTTCGTGTTGCTACGCGGTATCGACGACTACAAGACCGAGGTGCTCATCACGCTGGCGATGGTCGTCGGCGGCTATGCCATGGCCACCGCACTGCATGTCTCCGGCCCGCTGGCGATCATCACCGCCGGCCTGCTCGTGGGCCATCACGGCCGCGACAAGGCCATGTCCGAGCACACCCGCGAACGCGTGGATACCTTCTGGGAGCTGATCGACGAGATCCTGAACGCCGTATTGTTCGTGCTCATCGGCCTGGAAGTGCTGCACATCAGCTTTTCCACCCATGCAGTCATCGCCGGTCTGGCGGCTATTCCGATCATTCTGGTGGCCCGTTTCATTGCCGTGAGCGTGCCGATCACGATTCTGCGCACACGCCGCAGCTTCACCCCGCATGCAATCAAGATTCTCACCTGGGGCGGCCTGCGCGGGGGCATCTCCGTGGCCCTGGCCCTGTCGCTGCCGGACAGCGATGCCCGCAACCTGATCGTCAACATGACCTATATCGCCGTGATCTTTTCGATCGGCGTACAGGGCCTGACCATCAGCCGCGTGGCCCGGCTGGCCCGTACCGACGACGCCGCCGCAACGTCTGAGAAGACAACCTAGCGCCTCAGGCCATCGTCCGGGCAGCCTGGCGCCCGGACGGCCAGCGCGCGGCAACGGCCATGCAAACACCGCCGACCACCGAGCACAGCCCGCACACGCCGCAGACCGCAAGCCAGCCCAGCCACTCATAGAGCCCGACCAGCAGGCTCGAGCCCACGATGCCGCCGGCAAACACCGCAGCCACGAACAACGCACTCACCGTGGCCGACTGTCGGCGCGAGAAATAATCGTTGAGCAACACGATCTGCGTGGCCTGCTGAAAGACCATGGCCGCACACATGGCCACCACACCCACCGCCAGCGCCACGGCCCCGCCGCCGATCACGCCGAACAGGCCCAGTACGAAGACCAGCGCGGCGATGGCCGTCGCATTGGCCAGCCCTCCGGCCCAGCGAGTGGCCATCGGAGCGCCCAGCGAGGTCACGATGCCCGCGCCGTAGCCGGCATAGACCAGCATCAGCGTACGCGTACCGCCCCCGCCGTAACCGATTTCCAGCGGCAACACCGTGAGAATCGCGGTGAGCGTGGCAAAGGCCAGCGCCAGCCCCGGAAAAGCCAGGCTGACCGGCGATCGCCACGATCGATCCGTCTCGGCCACGGGGGCGCTGGGGGCATCCGTAGCAACCGGCCCGCGGGCCACGTTCGTCAACGCTGGCGGGTCGCGCAGGATCGCCGCTGACACCAGCAGTGCAGCAGTCGCCGCCAGCCCGCCCAGCTGCCAGTGCGTCCAGCCGGCCGAAGCCAGCGCGAACAGCCGCCCGGCCACGCCGCCCACGATCGTGCCCGCGGTATAAAGCGCCAGATCCCGTGCCCGGCTGTTCGAGGCTGCCAGGTTCGACGCACTGGTGATGATTGCCGGTATGAGCAGCGGCAGCAGCAGCACCTGCATCGCCCGCAACACGAAATACGCGGCCGGCGATTGGGTGAATGCCTGAACCGCGAACAGCGCCGCCAGCATCAGCTCGATGACCACGATCATGCGCAGCGCGCGCTCGAGCGTGATGAAGCGTGAAAACAAAACCGGCCCGGATGTCAGCACGATAAAGGCGAACGTCATCGGCATGGCCGCCCAGACGGCTGCCACGTCGAAATCGGCCTGTATGCGTGCCACCAGCGGCTGCGGAAAATACAGGGCCACACAGGCCGCCGCGGCCGCCACCGCCAGGCGAATACCGTCGCGCGCATCATGAGGCATCGGGGCCACTCCTTCGCGCAATTGCGCCATCTCTTGTCAGACGCTCACTGTGTCATACACAGGCAGGATGCCGTGCCCGGGCTTATCGCGTGGCCCCGAAACAGCCGCGCCAACCGGCTCGCCGGACAGGCATCCCCGGTTGGCGCGCCGCAACGAGCCGCTGGGCGGCGCCGATCGACATGTGTGACGCAAGAGAGACCGTTGACGCGAGCGCCATAACATGAATTTCACGTTTTAATTGCATTAATATTATAATAAAGCGGTTCGCTCATTGCTGCGTTGCGTCGTTGGTGACGGCCGCGCGCCCCCGACCAGGACGATAATGTCTGCGCTTGGTGACTCCGTTCGTTTGATATTGCGCTATAAGGTTCCCGCGCACGCGCAATCGCCGATCTATGATCTGGCACCCGCGTCCCGGATCGGCCGCGGCTCGAAGCGCGATTGCTATCCGCATCCGGACCATACCCACCTCTGCGTCAAGGTGGCTCGCCGCCCGCATCGGCCGTCGGCCCAACAGGCCAGCATCGTGGAATGGTTTTGCGCGCGCTCTTTGGATAAACGCGGCGTCGACGGTACGCATCGCGCGCGCTGTCTGGGTTGGGTAGCCACGAATTACGGGCCGGGCCTGGTCGCCGAGCGTATTTACAACGACGACGGCACGCCCGCAACGACACTTTATGATGCCCACATGGCGGACGGCCTTTGCCCGGAACAGATCCGACGCCTGTTTGGTGAGCTCAAAACCTGGGTCGTGACCCACGGTGTGCCGATAACCGACTTGAACCCTGGCAATTTACTGGTTCAACGACGCGATGACACATTATCGCTCGTCCTCGTCGACGGTATCGGCGGGCAGAAGGTGAAGTTCAAGTTCGTGCTTTATCGACGCTTCGTTTGGTTTGCACGTGCGATGAGCCGGCGTCGATGGGCGCGGCTGCAACGAAATGCCGAGCGCGAGCTTTATCAGTCATCTACGGCAGCCGGCCCCAACGAGTACTCCGAGGGCACAGCGGGCCCCACCGAAGACGCCCTTCACGCTTCACCGGCACGCCTGCTTGATTAGCAGGCACCTGACGCGGGCGGGGCGTACGAGTTATTACTCGACGTCTTTCAGCTCCACGTCGAAAATCAGCGGGGCGTTGGGCGGAATACGGGCGCCGGCGCCCTGCGCGCCGTAAGCCATGTCCGCCGGGATGATCAACGTGCGCTCGCCGCCGACCTTCATCCCTTTGACGCCTTTATCCCAGCCTTCGATGACCTGACCGGCGCCGAGGGTAAAGCTGAAGGGCTGGCCACGATCCAGCGAGCTGTCGAACTTCTTGCCGTGATTGTCCGGGGCATCGGCATCATAGAGCCAGCCGGTGTAATCGACCGTGACGTCGGCCCCGGGCACTGCCGTGGCCCCCGTGCCTTCGTGGGTGTCGATGGTCTTGAGCTGGCTGACCGAAGCATCAGCGGCAAACGCTGCACTCGCGGACACGCTCAGCAGACAGATCGCCGCAAACGCGGCGGCACGGGCTTTAAACATCGATTTCTGCATGGTCGAAACGCATGGGGTGGTTGAGTCGACAGCCAGCATAGAGCATGCCACCGGCCCGGCGTTACGCAAGCGCGCCATCAACGGGCCCGGATCAATAGATTCTGATGGGCCATGCCGATCGTGCCCTGACCGTCGTACAGCGTGGAACTGGCCAGCCCCACGCCGTTGTTCTGCGCCACGGTCGCGGCATCCACGCCGATCCACTCGCCGACCGGCTCCCGATGGAGATAGAACGTCAAATCCGTATTGGCAAATATATAGCGATCGAACGGCAGGACCCAGCTCAGGCCGTTGCCGAAATCCGCGGCGGCAGCCGCACGCATCGCCGGCGTGGTGTGCTGGCCGGCGACCACCGGCTGGCACAACCGCAGCCAGGCTGCCGCCGGGCCCGGCGCCCGCGTACTGCCGCGGGCCACGAGAATCTCCATTGCAGCGTCGTGAAAACGCTCGCCCGTTGGCATGCCGGGGGTTTGAAAGCGTTCGGTGCAGGCCTGCGGTTCCGGGGTCAATCGCTGAGCCGGCGCCGAGGTCATGTCGACCTGGCTCTTGGCGATCATCAATGCCGTGGCACGCGCCACCGGCGCATCCTCATGCGTGATCACCAGATCAATACGACGCACGGTTCGGCCCTGCCCGGCAGTGGCGCTCACCCGAAGCGGCGCGATCGGCACGGGCCGGGTCAGCTCGAGCGTCAGCCGCGCCAGAAAGAACCCCGGCCCGGCCTCGGCCTGGGCCACATGGGCCAGCAGGGCGGCCGGTGCACCGCCGTGCTGCGCATCGTCATGCCATGGCCCGCGCGACAGCCCGGTGGGGCAATACAGGTCGTCACTGGAATGAAAAACGGCGCTCGGGCCGGGATGTGTCATGTTCGAACTCCAGTCGAAATCCATCGAGGCCCACTCTGCAGACGGCTTCTCGCCGCCGGGGCAGAGCCGTGGCGCTTACAGTGCCTGACGAGCGTAACCGAGCCGCGGCGCATCGGCCGGCATGCCCGGATGATCGCGCGATTCCAGCACCGCCCCGGCACGAACGTGGCCGGGGCCGTGTCTCGCCCGCTCGTGCAACACGGCCGGATCGGGACGATTGCGCATCAGGACGACCCAGGCGCCCGAGTATCAAACGATACCCGAGGCGCTGCGTTCGTTTCCGCGTGTCCGGGCCCGCAGCGGGGCCCCATAGCCTTAGTAGATGCCCCGGGTGTCCGGGGCTTCGAGACGCCCCGTATCCACGATCAGATTGATCGTGGCCAGCTCGTCACCCGACATCCGGTCCATCCCGTCGACAGCGGCGATGAAGCGGGCTCGCTCGTCGTCGCTGACCAGATCCTTCGTGTAGTCGGCCAGCTTGGCCTCGTAATCGGCGCGTTGCCAGGGCGTATCGCCGCCGGGGTGCGCGTTGGCCCGTGTCTTTTCGTCGGCCACTTCGGTGCCGTCGGCCAGGGTGACGATCATGCGCCCGCCGTAGGCCTGCACGTTCGGGTCCTGGTCGTGGTAGAGGTCTTCCCAGCGCTGGTCGAACTGGGTCTCGATCCGGGCCATCAGGGCGCGCAGTTCGTCTTTTTCAGGGCGCGTCATCTGATACGCGCGGTCCTTGTGAAACTCGCCGGTCTGAATACAGCGGGCGATGGCGAACATGATGCTGTGATCGAGCGTGCCGCGCGGGGAATCCGGGTCGATCTTCTGTGGGTCGTTGGCATCGGTGCCGATCACGTGGTGGGTGTGATGGCTGGTCTCCAGCACGATCTTCTCGATCCGATCCAGATCGATACCGTCGCCCTGCTTCGGCAAGCGGTCACGCAGCTGCAACGCCAGATCGATGATGGCCTGGCCCTGATATTCGAAGGCGTGCTGCTTGGGATAGGTCTTCATGATGTTGGCAAGCGCGTCGACGCCCGGCTCGGCCAGCTCGATCTTGTAGACCGCGCTCTCGTCGTCACGCCCGTTGAGGAAGCGACGGATAATGGAATCCACGCCCTCGTACACCGGGTTCGGGCCTTTCAGGCCGTGCATGGCGTGATGCACCGCCTTGATCGAAATCTCGGCCGAAAAACCCGGCACGAACTCTTTCTGGGCCCCGATATCGCCCTTGCGCGACTGGCGCGAGGAAATCGCGTTATGTACTGCGAAATTGATCGCGTGGTACGCCTGTTCGGTGGTCAGCCCCAGCATCGACGACAACCCCGCCGCCGTGCCGGCCGCGATATGGGTCATGTGATCGACCTTGTGCTTGTGCAGACAGATGCCCGTGCCGTCGCCTGTGCCGACAAGTGCCACGTGCACCTCGTAAGCCACCACGACACCGCGCAGGATATCCGCCCCGCTTACGCCCAGCTGCTGGCCCACCGCGATGATCGGCGAGATATTGTCGTCCGGGTGCGAATACTCGGCCGCCAGGTAGCAATCATCGTTATCCAGAAACCGCACGGCCACCGCATTGGCAAAGGCTGCCGGCACCGGGGCGAATTTTTCCGTCAGCCCCCAGATCGTGGCGCTGCCTGTCCCCTGCGAGGCCAGCGCGTCGGCGCGTGCCACCCTGACCGCCGTCTCGTTGGCCGCTCCCAGCGCGATCGCCGCGTTATCGATGATGCGGTTCTTGGCCATTGCCACCGCCTCGTCATCCTGCGGCGCCTCCTTGGCGCGGGTGGCCAGCTCGGCCAGTTTCCAGGCCAGCTGTTGCTCGCGGGCCAGCTCACCGCTGGCTTTTTCGACGGCAACCGTGTGAATCGTAGCGGTCATACAACACATTCCTTCAGGGCGGGCCGACCGGTAGCGGTGGCAAAACGTGAAGCATCGATACTAAACGAGTTAGACGGATTTTCAGATAGGCCCGGCGGGTCGGCCCGCTTATCGCGCACCGGCCCGGTCGACACGGCGGCGGGGATCGGGCCTATCGTTGTTCCGAGCGGGCCCGATGTTCGCAGGCAGCGACGACACGGCCCTTCGAGCCAGCGCCCGAATCGCCCCCCGCGAAACGCCACGGCGTATCCGGCCGGCAACCCGAGCCGGCACGCTGCGAAAACCCGGCCCGCCTCGTTGCGCCTACAGGCGAGCCGCAAGACTGCATTACCCGGCACCAAGACAGCTCTCGGCCGACAGCGCGCTACTGCAAGACCTCCTCAAGCTTCACATCGAAGATCAGCGGCGCGTTCGGCGGGATCGACTGGCCCTGCCCCTGCGCGCCATAGGCCATGTCCGCCGGGATGATCAGCTGGCGCTCGCCACCGACACGCATGCCCGCGATGCCGCGGTCCCAACCCTCGATGACCCGACCAAATCCCAGCTCGAAGCTGATCGGCTGGCCGCGATCCCACGAGCTATCGAATTTCCGCCCGTGAAGATCCTCGGCCTGCGGGTCATAAAGCCACCCGGTGTAGTTCACCGTCACACGGGTTCCCGGGGTCGCCTTGGCGCCGTCGCCTATCTTCGTATCGATGGTCTGGAGCTCGGTCACCGACGACTCGGCGGCCAGAGCCGTCGTTGTCATCAGGCCGGGCAGGCAAAACATTGCGGCCCCGACCAGGCCGGCCGTAGCAATCAATCCACGCATCGCGAACACCCACGCTTTCGAATCAGAGCGCAGCATAAAGTATCGCGCGGCAACCGCTTTGTACGTACAGCCACAGCCCGCCGCCGATACACCACAGGCCGCAACACAACCACTGCCGGATGCCCCCCAAGCACACGCCGCCAAGGCACCGGCCGCAATCCGCCCGCTCGCACAGCGAACATCACACTCATCGAGCGCGATCATCAGCTGGCCAAACTTTCAACGGGCTTCATCAAGACCGCGTCATCAAACGCGTCTCAAACCCGCTTTCTTGGCTAGGGCCCCGCAACACGAACAGGCCCGAAGTATCGGTGGGTACGCCGATTAACGCCCTTTCTTGTTCTTGTATTTACGATATGCCTCTCGCGCCGCGCGCTTGGCTTTACGCTGGTTCTCCGGCTTGCTGAACCACCGCTTTGCCTTTCCGAATAAGCCACCGGCCATCGTCAACTCCTGAAACCATGTTGCTTGCGATCATATAGCCATCCGCAGACGGCGTAAAAACAAATTTTCATCGCTTCCGCGCAAGAGGCCGACGGGTCGATCGGCCACCGTCGCACCGCGTCCAGAAGCAGCCGAGCGGGCATCGGCCGAGCTGGCGCCGCGCCCGGGCGGCTCGCACGGCAACACGCGGCTGTCAGGCATCGTGGGCCGCCCGGATCAACGGCGGCGCCGTCATGCCCAGCATCGACAGCCAGAGCCATACGCCCTGTCCACGCTTCGTGACTCGATTGATACGCTTGGTGTTACCACCAGCCGCTCGGGTATCGACAGGCAATAACTGTGCGGGCGGCCTATATCCAGCACGAGGATTTCGTCATGAAAGCGATCACCACCCGCGGCGCCCGCGATATCGACGCGCCGAACGTTTTCGAAAACACCGATATGCCGCTCGCCGCCCCGGGCCGCCTGGATCTTCAGGTGCGTATTGATGCCGTGGCCGTGAACCCGGTCGATACCAAGATTCGCGCCGGCGCCCTGGGCCATATCAGCGAGCCCACCATCCTCGGCTGGGACGCCGTGGGCCGGGTCGAGGCCGTGGGCAACGACGTCACGCATTTCCAGCCGGGCGATCGTGTCTATTACGCCGGCGAGGTCGACCGGCCCGGCTGCAATGCCGAACAGCAGATCGTCGATAGCCGACTCGTGGCCCATGCGCCGAAGACCCTCAGCGACGAACAAGCCGCGGCCATGCCATTGACCGCCCTCACCGCCTGGGAAGGCCTGTTCGACAAACTCGGCCTGGCGCAAGACGACACGGCCCACAGCACGCAGACCCTGCTCGTCATCAATGGCGCCGGCGGCGTCGGCTCCAGCGTGATCCAGCTCGCCCGCCAACTCACCGGCCTGACCATCATCGCCACCGCCTCACGCGACGAAACCGCCGACTGGTGCCGCACGCTCGGCGCGCACGCCGTCGTCAATCACCACGACCTGATTTCCGAATTACGCAACGCCGGGCACGACACGGTCGACTACATCTTCAACTGCCATGACATCGGCGTGCACTGGGACAACATGGTCGAGCTCATCCGTCCGCTCGGGCGCATCGTCGCCATTGCCGAAACCGAGCAGACCGTCGATATCAACGCCCTGCAGCCCAAGGCCGCCAGCTTCTGCTGGGAATTCATGTTCGCCCGCCCCATGCACGGCCATCATCCCGAACGCCACGGCGAAATCCTGGCCGAACTGGCCAACCTGCTCGACCAGGGCCGTATCCAGACCACTCTCGGCGACATCATCGGCCCGCTGAACGTCGACAACCTGACCGAAGCCCACCGACAGCTCGAATCCGGCCGCACACGCGGCAAACTCGTACTCACTGCCATCGCCTGAGAGCGCGGAACCTGCACCGGCCACTTGACGGCCGGTGCAGGCCATACGCAGCCAAGCGAAAAAAGATACAACGACTGGCCATCAAACGTTTCGGCGCTCTACGGCGGAGCCAAAGCGGTGCCCGAGAGCCGACTACACACCGCCGCGGTATACAAACCGTTGCGTACTTGATCCACCAACGGCCCGCCCCCTCACATTCTGCGCACAACGACGCCCAGAACCGTCTTCTAACCCTTTATATTGCGATTTGGCATAGTGCCCCAAGGGCCACCCACTCTTGCCGATACCCGTCATGCCTTTTCGAAACCGTCATACGCGCCAATCGCTCCTCGTCGCAGGCAGCATCGTCATTCTGTCCCTGACGGCCGGGTGTTCCTCGGCACAAAACGATACGCAGACCGAACAGAGCCCCAACGAGATATCCAGGTCAGCGACGAGCAATGACCACACCGGGTCGGTATCATCGACACAGCAAAGCCCGACCGCCGTACTCCAACAGTACTTTCAAGCGATCGGCGCCGGAAAGTTCGACGCCGCCTACGCACTCTGGCGCGCTCAGAGCAACCAGGCACCCGAATCGGCCGCCGCTCTGAAAACCCGATACCACGGCATCGCATCGGTCCAGATGAAAGTGACCGGTGATACGCACACCGAAGGCGCTGCCGGCACCCTCTACACCACCGTGCCCCTCACCATCACCGAACACACCAACGATGGGAACGATAAATCGTTAACCGGGCAATGCGTCCTGGCCCGCTCGAACAACGTCCCCGGCAGCTCCGACAACGCACGGCACTGGCGCCTGCGCGCCTGCGACCTCTCGTAGCGTTATCGCAACGGTCGCGTCGTGCCGCCTATAGCGTGGCCGGTGGCATCAGAACGAACAATTCAATTTTCCGGCCAACGATGCCGAAAACCGTGGGCTGTCCCCGATTGTTCCATGAAGAAAGCCGTGGGCCATCTCATCCCTTATATCGAGGAAGAGAAGAAGAAATCCGGCGACGCCTCCAAGAACAACGGCACCATCATCATGGCCACCGTGAAGGGCGACGTACACGATATCGGCAAGAACATCGTCTCGGTGGTCTTGCAGTGCAACAACTTCGAGGTCATCGATCTCGGCGTGATGCAGCCCATGAACGATATTCTGGACGCCGCCGAGAAACATGAAGCCGATGTGATCGGCCTGTCCGGGCTGATCACGCCCAGCCTCGATGAGATGGTCAACCTGGCCTCCAACTCAGGATATGGCCATCGAGCAACGACAGCCTGCGCCTGGCTTGATTCACCACACCGATCAAGGCCAAACCTATATCGCCGCATCGTATCGGAGACGACTCGC
>PBAO01000007.1 GCA_002715985.1 Lysobacterales bacterium
GCTCACCGGCCGCGCGCAGCCGGCGGATCTCGGCAAGCAGCGCGGCATCGGTATTGTCGCCCGGCGCGGCAATGCCGGTGGCCGGGCGCTGGTCGGCGAACTCGCCGAGCGCGGCCAGCAGGTTCAGGTCGGCCGAGAAACCGGTCGCCGGCCGCGGCCGGCCGAACGCACGGCCGACGTCATCATAACGCCCGCCGCGGGCCAGTTCGCGGCCCAGCCCGGGCGCGAAGGCGGCGAACAGCAGCCCTGTCTTGTAGCGATAGCCCCGCAGCTCGGCCAGATCCAGAAACAGCGGCATCTCAGGGTAGTGATCCTGAACGAGCGCGACCATGGCGGCCAGCTCTTCGAGCGCGCCATCGATTGTGCTATCGATACCACCCAGGGCGCTGCGGGCCTCGGCCAACACATCGGCCGGCCCGTTGAGCTCGATCAATGCCGAGAAACGGGCGTGGGTGGTCGCATCGATCCGCTGATCAGCGGCCAGTCGATCCAGATCCGGGCGTGACTTGCGCTGGACAACATCGAAAACCGTGGGCTCCAGCTCGGCGTCGATGCCACAGGCCACGACGAGCCGGCGATAGATCGCCACATGCCCCAGATCGAGATAGCTTCGACTGATGCCAATAACGGCCAGGGTTTCCAGCATCAGCGACACGATTTCGAGATCGCTGGCCAGATGCCCGTCGCCGAACTTCTCCACGCCGACCTGCAACGGCGAGCGCGAGCCGCCCGGTTCTTCCGGGCGCGTGCGCAGCACGGAACCGATATAGCAGTAGCGCGCCGGCCCCGTGGCCGCCAGGCGGTGCGCATCGATACGCGTGGCCTGGGTGGTCATGTCAGAGCGCACGCCCATCATGCGGCCATTGAGCTGGTCGGTCAGCTTGAACGTTTGCAGATCCAGTTCGTGTCCGGCGCCGGTCAACAGCGACTCCAGATACTCGATCAACGGCGGGCGGATGAGATCAAAGCCCCAACGCCAGTACAGATCAAGCAGCGCACGACGCGCGGCTTCCAGCCGCCANGATTCCGGCGGTACGGTTTCTTGTACGCCCTCGGGCAGGNGCCATCGTTTGGATTGCATCAATGGGCTCCGAAGCGCGCGCGGCACCCGCGCGGCGCGCGCTGCTCGGGTGCTGCAGACAAGACGTACTGAACTGCCAAGAACAATCTGATCTCCCGATCACGAAGGGGTCGCGCCGCGAACGCTATCGCAAGACAGCGCGACAGGGAAGTCCGTGCCGTCGAACAGCCGGAGAACCCGTTTCAATGAACCCGCTCAATGCACGAGTTGAAGCACCACCACGCCGGCGGCGATCAACACGCCGCCAAACATACGCAGCCGTCGCGCGTCGATCTCGGCCAGCCGGATCATGGTGTCGCGCCACGCGCTGGGGGCGATGAANGGCGCCAGGCCNTCGATCACCGCCACCAGNGCCAGCGCCCGGATCACATCAATCCACACGCGNCCTAGCCGCCNCTCGGCACNCTGGCGCCCACGGCCGGGTTGAAGTACTGGAACAGCTCACCCTCTGGATCAAGTAGCAGGAAGTCGTCGCTACCGATGCTCTGGCGATACGTTTCCATACTGCGATAGAAGCGATAGAACTCGGCGTCCTTGGTATAGGCCTTGGCATAGATGCCGGCAGCGGTCGCATCACCCGCACCCCGAATCTGCTCGGCACGGTTATAGGCCTTGGCCAGCACTTCCGTGCGCTCACGGTTGGCATCGGCNCGGATTTCCTTGGCCGCGGCCTCNCCCTGGGCACGCAGCGTACGGATCACTTCCTGNCGNTCCGAGCGCATACGCTCNTAGACCGTATCGCTGACCTTGTCCGGCAGGTCGAGCTTCATGATGCGCACATCCTGAATNTCGATGCCNAGCTGCTTGGCGGCCTGATTCACCTGAACCTGTACGGCCGCCACGATCTCGTTGCGNTCATCNCCCACNGCCTGGCGGATGGTGCGCTTGGANAANTCGGCCAGNACNTCGTTTTCGATCGACTCGGTCANCAANGAGCGGGCNCGNCTGACATCGCCGTGCGTGGCCAGAAAATACTTGACCGGGTCGACGATGCGCCATTTCACGAAGTAATCGACCGACAGGTTCTTGTTCTCCGAGGTCAGCACACGCTCGATATCGCCGGTCAACGTCATCACACGACGATCAAAGCGATACACCGTCTGGATGACGGGCAGCTTGAAATGCAGCCCCGGATCATAGTCGGCGCCGACGATTTCGCCCATCTGCACGAGCACGATGCGCTCGCGCGGGGTGACGGTGAACGTCGATGCGTAGGCAACCACGGCCGCCAGCAAGACGACAACGATGATGGATATCTGCTTGGGATTCATGAGTTGCGGCTCCGGCTGCGCAGGGCCTGGGATTCATAGTTCGACGTATNGCTCTGGCCGTTNTTGCCGCTGNCCGAGTCGCCGTTGTTCTGTGACCCGCTGGACGACGACGGCGAAGACGGCANGTCGCCACCGACGTTGTCGNAATCGGCACTCGGCGCGTTGTCGTTGGCCGGTTTCTTGGCGCCCGACTTGTCGATGATCTTGTCGAGCGGCAGATAGGTCATGGAGTTGCCGTCGCCGGAATCCAGCACCAGATGCGAGCCGGACAGGACCTCACCCATGGTTTCCAGATACAGCCGCGAGCGCGTTACCTCGGGGGCTTGTTCGTATTGCGTCAGCAAATCAGAGAAACGTGCAGCCTGGCCTTCTGCGCGATTGACCTTGCGTGACTTGTAGGCACGCGCCTCGGCGATCATCTGGGCTTTTTCACCCTGGGCCGTGGCCACAACCTCGCGAGCATAGGCACGCGCGATGTTCTTGAGCCGTTCTTCTTCCTCACGGGCCTTGATGGCCTCCTGGAAGGCGCCCTGAACCGGCTCGGGCGGCTGTGCATATTGCACGTTGACCGCCACGATCTGCACGCCGGCATCATACTTGTTCAACGTGAACTGCATGATCTTGCGCACGTTGGTGGGCAGCTTGGCCCGCGAGCGATCGGTGATCTGCGGATATTCGTTCTGTTTCTGCTTGATCTGGCCGACCAGGTCACGATCGATATCCTTCAAGCCGTCTTTTTTCTTCGGCTGGCCCGAGCCCTCTTTCAGATCCACGTTGTTGATCGCGCGATCCTCGAGCTGGTTGACCTGNACGCCTTCCTGGATCACCTGGTTCATGTTCGAGGTGCCCACGATCTCGCGCACGGCCGAGCGCAGNACCTGCTGCACGGTCTGATCCGGGTTTTCCAGCTGGAACAGATAGTTCATGGCGTTGGAGATGCGGTATTGCGCGCTGATCTCCACATCCACGATGTTCTCGTCCTTGGTCAGCATGACCGCGCGATTGCTCACGCGCCGCACCTGCTGCACATCCACCTTCGACACGGTGGCGATCGGATACGGCAGATGCCAGTGCCAACCGGGGCTGGCGGTATCGACATACTCGCCAAAGCGCAGCACCACGCCTTTTTCGCCGGGCTGGACGACATACAGCCCGCCAAAGACCAGCCAGGCGCCTGCGAGAATCGCGATCACCACGGCGATCAGCCCCGAGGGCACGCCGGCCCCGCCGGATCCCCCGTTGCCACCGCCCTGATTGCCCGAACCGCCGTTACCGCCGAATCGTTCACGAAAACGCTTCCAGATCTGNTCCAGATCCGGTGGCCCGTTGCCTTGGTTGTTCTTGTTGCGGTCGCCGCCGCCCCANGAATCCTTGCCCTTACCGGGCTCGTTCCATGCCATGCGTCAAAGCCTCTGATCGAGTCGGATCGAGCCGGGNTATNNTCGTATGCCCGCTCGACTGCATNCAGCGCCCAGCGATCGTATCTNGCCANGCGTATCTGGCAGACCGTATCNGGGGGAGTGTCCTGTCGTNNTTCGTTNGTTCTCGGCGCCCGGCNGGGCCGGCGCANCTNACGGGNNGGCNCGGCANACCGTTGTATATGCCAGCCTGAAACCCGCNCTGCGACCGANCGACAAGTCTAGCGAGCACGCCATACCCTGTCGAATGTCGCCCGGCCGNATAACACCGGCCGNNATCGCTCAGTCNGCNGTCACGTCGGCCATTTCGGCAGCGTCGACGCGAATCGGCCGGCGTTCGATGAGCACTTCGTCAAACACCAGCCCGGCCTGGGCCACGATTCGTTCAAGATCGGCCTGCGAGGCCGTGACCGACAACAGCGCGTTGCCCTGGCTATCGTAGTCCTCGGCCGCAACCAGGCCCAGCTCGAACAACTGCGAGCGTAGCCAGCCCTCGGTAGGCGGCACACACAATATGCCCTCGATAGTGTCCGGATAACAGAAGGCCGCCAAGGCATGACGCAATGTCTCCATGCCGGCACCGGTCGCCGCCGATACATACACCCGCAGAGGCCGGCCGTGAGCGTCGTACTCGACCCGCGCGGTTTCTTCCTCGGTGCAATCGATCTTGTTGAAGACTTCGAGCTGTGGCACCTCATGCGCGCCGATCTCGGCAAGCACGGCGTTGACCTCACGCGCATGCGCGCGCCGTTCTGGATCAGAGACATCGATAACATGCACCAGCACGTCCGCCTCACGTGTTTCTTCCAGGGTGGCGCGAAACGCCGCGACCAGCTCGTGGGGCAGATCGCGAATGAAACCCACGGTGTCCGCCAGGATCAGCGGCTCACCGACCGGCACGTTCATGCGACGCAGCGTGGGGTCCAGCGTGGCGAACAATTGATCGGCCGAATAGATGTCTTCGCCGGTCAGCTGGTTGAACAACGTGGATTTGCCGGCGTTGGTATAGCCGACCAACGACACCACCGGGGTACGCGCCCGGCGGCGCGAAGCACGGCCCTGATCACGCCGGGCCAGCACCTTGTCCAGCCGATCACGCAACATCTTGATGCGATCATTGAGCAGGCGCCGGTCGGTTTCGAGCTGTGACTCGCCCGGCCCGCGCAGGCCGATGCCGCCCTTCTGTCGCTCCAGATGCGACCAGCCACGCACCAGGCGCGTTGCCAGATGCTGAAGCTGGGCCAGCTCGACCTGCAGCTTGCCTTCGTGCGAGCGCGCCCGACGCGCAAAGATATCGAGAATCAGCCCGGCCCGGTCGAGAACCCGGGCCTTGAGGCGTTTTTCCAGATTTCGTTCCTGGCTGGGCGACAGATCGTGGTTGAACACCACCAGCTCGGCGCCCAGCTCGGCCACGGCTTCGGTGACTTCATCCACCTTGCCGCCGCCGATGAAATAACGCGGATCAGGCACGCGGCGAGAACCGCCGATATGCGACAGCACATGCGCGTCCGCGGATTCCACGAGCTCGCGGAATTCGCGGTCGGCCTCGGCGTACTCATCGTTGCCGAAAGCCAGATGCACGATGACCGCCGCCTGGCCGGTCGGCGGGCGCTCAAACATGAGGCTTACACATTATGGGGGGCTCGCTTACGAATCGTCGTCGGACTCCTGCGACATCTCGTCTCGTATCTCGCTACGCACGTTGCGCGACGGCACGATCGTGGAAATCGCGTGTTTATAGACCATCTGGCTCACGGCGTTGCGCAGCAGCACTACGAACTGATCGAAGGATTCGATCTGGCCCTGCAGCTTGATGCCGTTGACGAGATAGATCGACACCGGCACGCGATCCTTGCGCAGCGCGTTCAGGAAAGGTTCTTGTAATGTTTGGCCTTTTGCCATGACCTAAGGCTCCGTAATTCTTATTAGATGAGGTTTACTAATTCGTTAAGGATATTATCACGCACGCTGCGCATCAGCGCCCGTGGTGAACTGCTCGATCAACGCTTCGACCCGTGATCGATTATCCCTAGCCTGGCTGTCGAGCCAGTGTGCGTTACTCAAACTACGCAGCCACGTCAGCTGTCGCTTGGCCAGCTGTCTTGAGGCCGTGACTGCCAGCGCCCGGCCGGTAACCAGATCGTGCTTGCCGTCGAGCACCTGCCAGAGCTGTCGATAGCCCACCGAGCGTATCGATGGCTGCGTGAGATCGAGATCAGGTCGGGCATGAAGCTTTTCAACCTCTGCCAGAAAACCATATTCCATCATCTGGTCGAAACGCTGCGCGATGCGTGCATGCAACGCGTCACGCCGGTCCGGACAGACGATGATCTTGATAATGGCATCGTCGATGCGTCGGCCGGCGTCACGGGTGTGCAAAACGCTTGGCGTTTCCCCCGTGATCTCAAGGATCTCGAGCATGCGTTGAATACGCTGGGCATCGTTGGGATGGATGCGCCCCGCGGTCTTGCTATCGGCCGCCGCCAGGCGAGCATGAAGGCTGGCCCAGCCGATGGTTTCCGCCTCGGCCGTCAAACGGGCACGAATCACCGGATCACGCCCCGGCAATGCCGACAGGCCATGCTCAAAGGCTCGAAAATACATCGATGTGCCGCCTGTAAGAATTGGCAGCCGACCATTGGCGCGGATACGGGCGACCTCGCGATCGGCATCGGCGACAAAATCAGCCGCCGAGTAGGCATCGGCCGGATCCCGCAGATCGATGAGTGCATGCGGGGCCGCGGCTAGCGTGGCCGCGTCGGGTTTGGCCGTGCCGATATCCATTCCGCGATAGACCATCGCCGAATCCACCGAGACGATCTCACCGATACCGCGGGCGACGAGCTCGACGGCCAGGCCGGTCTTGCCCGAGGCGGTCGGGCCCATCAGGAAAAGCAGCGGGCCGCGTTCGGCCATCACTGGCCCCGCATGAACAGACGATCGAGTGCGGCCCGATCCACGCTGACCCAGCTGGGCCGGCCGTGGTTGCAGTGCCCGGCCCGGTCGGTATGTTCCATATCGCGCAGTAGCGCGTTCATCTCGGCCAGCGTCAGACGCCGCCCTGCCTTGACCGCGGCTTTGCAGCCAATATCGGCCAACACGTCGTCGAGTGCATCACGCACCGTATCCGCCCCGCGCGCACCATCGTCGATTTCAGCGATCACATCACGCGCCAGCGACAGATAGTCGCGCTGCGCCATCAGGCTCGGCACGCCACGCAGCATCGCCTCACAGGGCCCGCTTCGCGTCAGATCAAAGCCCACCTGGGCCAATGCCTCGCCCGAAGCTTCGACGGTGGCGGCCTCGCTTTCCGACAGCGACAAGGCTTCGGGCACCAACAACCGCGCCCCCTGGATTTGGCCGGCTGAAAACTCGGCCTTGAGCCGCTCATAGAGCACCCGCTCATGGGCAGCGTGCATATCCACCAGGATCAGACCGTCGCGGTTCTGCGCCAAGATATAAATATCGTGAAGCTGGCCGATGGCATAACCGAGTGTCGGCGCCTCGGCCTCAGCTGCTTTATCAGTATTGGCCGTATCGTCCTTATCCGTGTCGGCGGGCACCCCGCCCGACTCAGGCGTATGCCACGACATATCACGACCTGACGCCCCCGGTTGATGAGCTTGTTCCTCGGCGGCCGGCGCCTGAAATCGGTAGGCGGCAGCCTTTTCGGCCACGCTCGATACGGCGCGCTGCCTGGCCGACGACAGATCCAGGCCGCGCGGCTTCATCGGGGCCTGGGCGGGCGCTGCGCCCGTGGGCGCGGCCGCGGCTTCCAGCTCGATCGCACGGGATTCGGTGGGCGTGGATTCAGCGGCTTCCAGCGCCCGGGCCACGCTACGAAAAACAAAGTCATGAACCAGGCGCGACTCACGAAAGCGCACCTCGGCCTTGGCCGGATGCGCATTCACATCGACCTGACGCGGGTCCAGTTCCAGATACAACGCATAGGCCGGGTGACGCTGGTTGTGCAACAGATCGCGATAGGCCAAACGCACCGCGTGATTAAAGATCTTATCGCGAATCGGGCGATGATTGACATAGCTGAACTGACGATCAGCCTGGCCACGCGAGAACCCCGGCGTGGCCACCCAGCCGGTCAGGTGCATGCCGGCCGCGCGCTCATCCACGGGCACGGCGTGGGCGTCGAACTCGGCGCCCAACACATCGGCGGCCCGGCGTTTGGCCTGCTCCGGCGACAGCGCCTGAGCCAATGCCACGCTTTCTACCCCGCCGTGGCTCAGACGAAACGCCACATCAAAACGCGACAAGGCCAGCTGATGAAACGTCTGGCGGATATGCTTGAACTCGGTAGCCGGGGCGCGCAGGAACTTGCGCCTTGCCGGAATCCGCGCGAACAGCTCACGCACGTCCACCGACGTGCCCGGTGTGCCCACCGCCGGGCGCACGCTGGCCTCGCGCTGAGCCACCAGGCAGCTGGCGTGCTCTGCCTCGGCGGTCCGCGAGGTCAGGCTCAATTCGGCCACGGAGGCCATGCTGGCCAGGGCCTCGCCGCGAAACCCCAGGCTGGCCACACGCTCAAGCCCGGCCAGCGAATCGATCTTGCTTGTAGCATGGCGCGCCAGGGCCAAGGGCAGCTGATCGGGCGTCATGCCGTGACCGTTATCGGTGACGCAGATCCGGCGCAGCCCACCCTCTTCGATCACAACCTCGATACGATCAGCCCCGGCATCGAGACTGTTCTCGACCAGCTCCTTGACGATGGATGCCGGGCGCTCGACCACTTCGCCGGCCGCGATCTGGCTGATCAATCGATCGTCGAGCAGTTGAATGGGCATGACTTGGCTCATCTAGGGTTCAGTTCAACACGTGGAAGGCCGCGACGCAGCGTCGGCGCGCGTATCCGTAGCATTTGGGATTGTTCGATCCGATATCCCGCGATGTACTGCACCCGTGGCCAAACAGCTGGCCAAGGCTTGCTGTCCGCTGCAGGTCATCTTGTTTGATCGCATCACCTGTGATCCATCGGTTGGAGGTATTTCGACAATGACCGACGAAATTCGCAATAACGTAGAAACCCAGACCGGGGGCGAGCCCTTTCCCAGTGACGAACATTCGCTGACCGTCGGCGCCGACGGGCCCATCGTGCTGCATGATCATTTCCTCATGGAGCAGATGGCACAGTTCAATCGAGAGATGATCCCCGATCGGCAGCCCCATGCCAAAGGCTCGGGCGCGTTCGGCTATTTCGAAGTCACTGATGATGTGTCGCAATATACCAAAGCGAAGTTTCTCCAGCCGGGGAAGACATCCGACACGCTGATCCGCTTCTCCACGGTGGCCGGTGAATCGGGCAGCCCCGACACGTGGCGTGATCCGCGTGGTTTTTCGCTGCGCGTGTTCACCGAGGAAGGCAACTGGGACATGGTCGGCAACAACACGCCGATTTTCTTCGTGCGTGATCCGATGAAGTTCCAGCACTTCATCCACTCACAGAAGCGCCGCGCCGACAACGGCCTGCGCGATCACGACATGCAGTGGGATTTCTGGACGCTCTCGCCCGAATCGGCCCATCAGGTGGCCTGGCTCATGGGCGATCGTGGCCTGCCCTACACCTGGCGCCACATGAACGGCTATTCCAGCCATACCTATATGTGGGTCAATGCCGATAACGAGCGTTTCTGGGTCAAGTATCACTTCAAAACCGACCAGGGCATCAAGTGTTTCACCCAGGAACAGGGCGTGGAAATGGCCGGCACCAATGCCGACTTCCACCGTCAGGATCTCTTCAACGCCATCGAGCGCGGTGAGTATCCGAGCTGGACGCTCTATGTCCAGATCATGCCCTACGAAGAGGCCAAGACCTATCGCATCAATCCCTTTGATCTGACCAAGGTCTGGCCGCACGAGGATTACCCGCTGCATCGCGTGGGCCGGCTGGTGCTCAACGAAAACCCGGTCGATTTCCATACCCAGATCGAACAAGCCGCCTTCGAACCCAACAACATGGTGCCGGGTACCGGCGTATCCCCGGACAAGATGCTGCTGGCACGGACGATCTCCTACGCCGATGCGCATCGTGCCCGGCTCGGCGTCAACTACAAGCAGATCCCGGTCAACCGGCCGAAATGCCCGGTACGCAGCTATACCAAGGGCGGGGCTATGCGCGTCGACAACGTGCACGACCCGGTCTATGTGCCCAACTCAAAAGGCGGCCCGCACGCCGATCCACAGGCCTATCCAGCGAACAACGTCTGGGAAGCCGACGGGCCCATGGTCCGCCAGGCCTATACCTTGCGAGCCGATGACGACGACTTCGGCCAGGCCAACAACCTGGTCAATAAGGTCATGGACGACGACGCGCGTGACCGGCTGGTCAGCAACGCGGTGGGCCACCTGTCCGCCGGTGTTACCGAGCCGGTACTCGAGCGTGCCTTTCAGTACTGGAAGAACATCGATCAAACGATCGGTGAGCGCATCGAAAAAGGCGTGCGTGACAACACGGGCAGTTGATCGCCCTCGCCTCGCCCAGGCCGTAATGAAAAGCCGGCACGCCCAGCGTGCCGGCTTTTTTTATCGAAACACGACGGCGTGTCGTCATGAGTTAAGCCGGCGCAGCGGTATCCATGCCCCGGTCATGCTGTGCTGTCGCTTACTGCCGTAGAAAAACGATACTGCGCCGGAGGCGCCTTGACGCTGGCGGGCCGTGTCTGGCGCGGTCTTTTATCGACCACGCGGCGGTTCATTTCATGACGACACGTTTTCGGGCGGATCCGCCACGAGCACCTGGCGACAGCGCCGACACTGATAGCGCGTGCCGGCCTTGGCGCGTCGGTGGCGGATACTCGTCAGCCAGGCTGGCTCGGCGCAGCCGCAGGTATAGCGATACTGCGTAAGCCGGCGCGCGGGCGTGGTCGTCATGTTGTGGCATGCCGCGGCATCGACGCCAAAAGCGGCCATCAAGGCTTTCCACTCAGCCCCGTGCGGCTTGGCCCGCATGCCATAAAGCCGGTAGACCACGACATGAGCCACCTCATGCGGAACCGTCACGGCCAGCATGTTGTCGGGATAGGCGGCCAACAGCCCGGCGTTGATACGGATATGACAGCGCCGGCTGTGCTTGGCGTAGACGGCCTGGCCGGCCGAGCGCCCACGTAGATCGAAAAGCACCTCGGGCACCGGCAGGCGCCGGGGCGTGGCACCGGTGATCTCGCGCGCGGCCACGATCCAGCGGGCCGTGGCTGCGCGAACGCGCTCGATCTGATCGTCGCTGGGGCTACGGGTTGCTGCGCTCATCACACTACGATACGACAGCCGCGCGATCGTTGTCGGCCCCTGCGCGCCTCATGTTTTGTGTATTGGCGACCCGCTGACGGGCCAGCCACGCCGGATCGGCCAGCTTGTCGCGCATGTTGAATGGAAAACTCTGGGCCATGGTCTCCAGGCGACGATCAGCGGCATCACAGGCACGCGCCAACCGGGCATGCTCGCGCTGTAGTGATAGCCGATCGGCCGGCCAGCGGGCCATGCGAATCAGTGTGCGGGTTTCTGACCAGGCCGTGACCAGCGCGCTGCGATCACCGCCGCGAAACGCGCGCACGATACGCTGCCAAAGCCCGTCGCCGATCTTGAGATAACCGTCCGGGGCGACTTCCGGGTGCACGAGCACGAGCAGACTACGGAAAATCGTGCGCACGTCATCAGTTTCTGCCTTGGTCAGCCGCGGCCAGTCCTTGCGGGCCAGAAGCGTATGCAAGGCGCCCGAGGCCTGGGTGGCATCCGGGGAAAGATCACCCACGGCCTGCCAGTAGCGCGCCGCCCATTCCGGGCCGTCGTGGTAGCGCCAGTCATACTCGATGGCCAGCGCGTGGGCCAGGCGGTCGCGCAGCGCGCGGCTGGCAACATGCAGCTCGTGATCGGCCGGGGTGTCCAGCGGCAGACGGATTTGTTGGATCGTATCGGGCATGACGAAGTCCTCGCGTTGACACGGTGTATCGATCGTGTGAACACAGGATGCGCCCGGGGGTGGGTCAGATCGCGACCCGGAGCTGTATGAATTTACAATTCGTACAGGCGCGCGGCGGCCGCCAGGCGTTCGGCGATGGCATCGCGCAGGGACAGCGGCCCGATCACCTCGGCCTCGGGGCCGTAGGCCAGCACGTCGCGCAGCAGCTCCTCGGCCGCGGCATACGGCACGCGCAGCTCGTAGCGCCCGTCGGGCAGAAACATGCCCTGCTGGTCCGGATGCCATTGCTCGTCGGCCACCCAACGCGCCGCGCGAGCGGAAAACCGCAGGATGGCCGTGGCCTCGGCCGGGCCGGAAAAGATGCCGTAGCCGGCACCGAGGGCGGCGTCCAGCGCGTCGGCGGTCATCTCGTGGGCGTCGGTATCGCGCACGTCGGCGGCCTCGATCCGGTCCAACGAAAAACTGCGCAGGCCTTGCGCGTCATGACACCACGCATCGAGATACCAGTTGTCTCGGTAATACACCAGGCGCTGTGGCGAGACCTCGCGCTGGCTGCGGGTATCGCGTGCTCGCCCGTGGTAGGTGATATTCAGGCGACGGCGCAGAGCCAGCCCGCTGGCCACGTCAGCAAAAGCGGCACCCGGCGCCCGTGCGGTGGCGCGTAGTACACGGGTGCGCTGTGACAGCTCGCCGGCGCCCATCGCCCGGCTGTCCAGAATCCGCTCCACCCGGCGGCGAACCGGCGCCAGATCGGCCGAGAGCAGCCCCGGCTGGACCGATTCCAGCAACTGATCGAGCGCTAACAGCGAGATCAGCTCGCCGGCGCTGAACCACAGCCCGGGCAGCTCGAAGTGCGCATCGGTATCGCGGTCGTAGTAATAGCCGTTGTATTCGCGGTCATACTCGATGGGCGCATCGAGATACAGACGCATATCGCGAATCAGGCGCTTGACCGTGGCCGGCGAGCATTCAAGACGGGCTTCCAGCGTGGCCTTGGCGATCGGCCGCCGGGCGCCGGCCAGCTGCTTGTGCAGCGCATAGATCCGGTCGAATACGTTCATGGCCCGAGTGTCGCACGACCAAAGCCTTGACGGGCGCCGGCCAAAAGGCCGCGCCGAAGACGGGCGGGTTCACTGTTAGGCAAAGCCCCGCCGCTCGCGCGTGAACCTGGCTGAACTTGATAGCGCGACAACAGGTCAACAGACTGCAATACTGTTCGACCCTTGTCGTATTGATTGATATGACGACGATAACTATAGAACGCGGCGCCACGGCCCCGCGGGCCATCGCCGACTGCTATCGGTATCTCGCCGATTTCTCGACCTGTGAGCAGTGGGATCCGGCGGTCTATCGCGCCGAGAAACTGACGCCGGGCCCCCCGCGCCCCGGCACCGAGTTCCGGGTGATCGTCTCGATCGGGCCCAGACGCAAGACGTTGCGCTATCGCCTGGATGCCATCGCCCCCGGCGAGCGTCTCGAGCTGACCGGTCGCGGCGCGGGCATCAAGACCCACGAAACGCTGACGTTCACGCCCGGCGAAGATGCGGCACGTACGCATATCGCCTATCACGGCGAGTTCTCGCTGCGCGGCCCGCTGGCCCGGGCCGCCCGGCTGGCCCGCCCGGCGATCAAGGGCATGACCGCCCAGGCCATGACCGGCCTGATCGACGCGCTGACCATCAAGACCGCAACACCCCGCCAGGGCTGGCTGAGCTACGCCGCCGATCGCACCCTGCTACCGGGCGAGGCGCTGTATACCGATCGCGGCTATTTCGCCATGAGCGATCGCGCGCACGCCGAGTTCATGGACGACAAGACCGTGGCCATCACCGGGGCCACCGGGGGCATCGGGCGCACGATCGCCGTCGAGTATGCCCGTTTGGGCGCGCGGGTACTGCTCGTGGGGCGCGACAGCCAACGCCTGGCCGCCGCCGCCGAGCATGTCCGCGGCGTGGCCGGCTGTGACCCGGAGCATATCGACACCGTCGAGGCCGATCTGGCCACCGTGGCCGCGGCCCAGGCCGCCGGCCAGCAGATCGCCGCCCGCATGCCGCGCCTGGACGTGCTGGTCAATAACGCGGGCGCTTTGTTCGAGTCCTACGGCCAGACCGCCGACGGGCACGAGCAGACGCTGGCGATCAACCTCATCGCTCCGTTCGTGCTTACCGAAACCCTCATGCCGGCGCTGACGGCTGCCCAGGGGCGCGTGATCAACATGTCCAGCGGCGGGATGTATGCCAAAGGCCTGGATCGCGGGGCGCTGGAACCCAGCGGCGATGATTACAGCGGGCTGGGCGCCTATGCCCGGACCAAACGGGCGCTGGTAGCGCTCACCCGGCACTGGTTTCGGCGCTACGGCGATGAAGGCGTGCGCTTCAATGCCATGCATCCCGGCTGGGTCGATACGCCCGGCGTTGCCGATGCCCTGCCCCGTTTCTACTACTTGCTGCGCCCGGTGCTGCGCGACACGCGCATGGGTGCGGACACGGCCGTATGGCTGGGCGCTGCGCGCCGGGCCGGTGCGCTTAACGGCGCGTTCGTCTTTGATCGCACGCCGCGGCCCACGGCACTCTTGCCCGGTACGGCGGTCAAGCCGTCCGAGGCACAGAGCCTGTATGGATGGCTTCGCAACAAGACAGGCATCGACGTTCATGGCCTCCGATAACAACGACTCGAAAACGCGGCGCCGGCGGCTGATCGGCGCCGGTATCCGCACACTGTCACGCGGTGCACTGCGCACCATGCCGGGCTATGACCGCGCCAAGAGCTGGCAGAAGACCGGCCAGGACTGGTACGACACGCTGGGCGGCATGAAAGGCGCGGCCATGAAGCTCGGCCAGATCGCCTCGCAGTACGAAGACGTGCTGCCGCCCCAGATCACCGAGCAGCTGGTACGCCTGCAGCGCGACGCCGAGCCGTGGGACTTCTCGCGCCTGGAAGGCGTGCTTGATGCTTATTGGACCGACGAAGAACGCGCCATGATCGCCGAGATCGATGAAACCGCGATCGCCGCGGCCTCGATCGGCCAGGTGCATGCCGCGCGCCTGACCGACGGCCGTGAGGTGGTGGTCAAGATACGTTATCCGGGCGTGGCTGATTCCATCGATGCAGACGTCGCCAATCTGGCCCGACTGCTCAAGTGGTCGCGCATGTTGCCGGTGGGCGGGGCGGATCTGGACAGTATCCTGGGCGAGCTGCGTGATCGCTTCGTCGAGGAGACCGATTATCGCCGCGAGCTGGCCAATCTGGATACGCTGCGCCAGCTCGACTTGGCGGGATTCGAGCTCCCTACGGCCATCAAACCACTCTGCAACGAGGCCATCTTCGTGAGCACCCGGCTGGATTCGCACCCGGTCGAGCAGGCCGATCCTGCCATGGGCCATGCCATCATCGAAGCCATCAACCGCCAGATTTTCGAGCTGGGCGCGCTGCATGCCGACCCGCACCCGGGGAACTACGGCGTGACCGAGCGCGGCACCATCGCGCTCTATGATTTCGGCTGCGTGAAGTATCTCGATCACGACACACGCCTGGCCCTGCGGGGGCTGCTCGAGCGGGCCTTCGTGTCCGATTGGGAGGGCGTACACGTCCATATGGAAGCGCTCGGTGCCGTGCCCAAGGGCCGCTGGGCCGAAGACGGCGAGGTCTATGCCGACATCTATGCCCGGCACGCCGCCTCGGCGATCGATCCGCTAAAGGCTGAACGGCCCTATGTCTTCGAGCGCGATGCCCTGATCAGCTCGATCCGCTCCGAGATCGGGCGTTCGATGAAGTACTGGCGCTATTTCCGCGCCGCCCCGGATATGGTCTTCGTGTTGCGCACGCTCTCCGGGCTGTACTGGATCCTTCGCAGCATGCACGCCGAGGCCGATCTGTATGCCGGGCTGGAACGCATTGTGGCCGGCGAGTACGGGCCGCACGCCTAGGGGCTATAAACGCGCGGCCAGTTCGGCGGCTTCCAGAATGGCGCGCTTGGCATCCAGCTCGGCGGCCCGCTTGGCCCCACCAATGACATGTGTCTCGATACCCCGGGCAGCCAGTGTATCGGCCAGCTCATGCCGTGTTTGCTGGCCGGCGCAGACCACGATCGTGTCCACCGCCAACAGCCGGGGCTGATCGTCGATACGGATATGCAGCCCGGCATCATCGATGCGTTCATAGGTCACGCCAGCGATCATCTCGACGTCTTTATGGCGCAGTGATGCGCGATGTGCCCAGCCGCTGGTCTTGCCAAGATTCCGGCCCGGTTTGTCATCGGTGCGCTGTAACAGATACACCTGTCGTGACGAGGGCGCCGGCGCGGGCTCGACCAGCCCACCGCGATGGGCCAGCGTCGAATCCACGCCCCATTCGGCATAAAAAGCAGCCTTGTCTTCGGCGGGCGACGGGCGCTCGTGGGTGAGAAACTCGCTGACATCAAAACCGATACCGCCGGCCCCGATCACCGCAACACGCCGCCCGGCACTTATCTTGCCGGTCAGAACATCGATATATGAGCCAACGCTTGTATGCCCGATGCCCGTAATTGCTGGCGTGCGCGGCAAGACCCCGGTGGCCACGACCACGGCTTCGAACCCCTCGGCGGCCAGGGCGTCAGCGCTCATCGCCTGCCCCAGATATATCATGACGCCCGCCAGCGCTAGCTGGCGCCGGTAATAACGAAGCGTCTCATGAAACTCTTCCTTGCCCGGAATCTGTTTGGCCAGATTGAACTGGCCACCGATTTGGTCAGCGCTGTCGAACAGGCTTACATGATGCCCGCGCTCGGCCAGACGCATGGCGGCTTCAAGCCCGGCCGGTCCGGCGCCTACCACCGCCAATCGTCGCGGCCGGTTGGCCGGCTCGAACGTTAGCGTGGTTTCGCGCCCGGCGCGCGGGTTGACCAGACAATGCGCGCGTTTCCATTGGAATGTGTGATCCAGACATGCCTGATTACAGGCGATACAGGTATTGATCTCGTCCGCGCGCCCGGTCGCGGCCTTGTTCATGAATTCAGGATCCGCCAGAAACGGCCGTGCCATCGAGACCATGTCGGTGACCCCGTCAGCCAGCAGTTGCTCGCAGGTCTCAGGTATGTTGATCCGGTTGGCCGCACAGATCGGCACGGAAATCTCGGCCTTGAGCGCCTGCGTAACCCAGGCGAAAGCCGCTCGCGGCACCCGGGTAACGATCGTGGGTACGCGGGCCTCGTGCCAGCCAATGCCGGTATTGATGATCGTGGCCCCCGCGGCCTCGACCGCGCGGGCGAGCTGCACGATCTCTTCCCAGCGCTGGCCGTTGTCGACCAGGTCGAGCATCGACAGCCGGTAGATGATGATGAAGTTGGCCCCCAACGCCTGCCGGATACCGGCCACGATCTCCACCGCCAGGCGCTGCCGATTCTCGACACTACCGCCGTATTCATCGCGCCGATCGTTGACCCGCGCCACCAGAAACTGATTGATCAAATAGCCTTCCGATCCCATCACCTCCACTCCGTCATAGCCGGCCTTGCGGGCCAGCTCGGCGCTGCGGATATAATCGCGAACGGTGGTCTTCACAGCCTTCGTGCTGAGCGCACGCGGCGTGAACCGCGAGATCGGCGATTTTTTAGCCGATGCCGACACCACGAACGGATGATAGCCATAACGCCCGGCGTGCAAGATCTGCATACAGATCTTGGCATCGTGCGCATGCACCGCGCGCGTGATCTTCTCGTGGGGCCGGACATGCCAGGGCCTGGACATCTGCCCGGCAAACGGCGACACCCAGCCCGCCACGTTGGGCGCAATACCACCGGTAACGATCAGCCCGACCCCGCCGGCTGCCCGCTCGGCGAAATAGGCGGCAAGGTCATCATAGTTCCAGAAGAAATCCTCCATGCCGGTATGCATGGAGCCCATCAACACACGGTTCTTGAGTCGAGTGAAGCCAAGATCCAGCGGCTCGAACAGCTTCGGGTACGTCGTTGTTGTTGTCATCGCGGTGATGCAGCTTGTTGCCGGTCAAAGGCCGTAGACTGATTGAAGCACGCCGAGCGCCGACCAGCCACGTCGCGGCGTTACGTGCTGTGCGCTGATCGTGTGTTTTGGAGAGAAACAAAAAAACCGGGGCTCGTACGAGCACCCGGCTTTGTTTTACCACAACAACGCGCGCGATCAGCCGATGGCAGCCACGCCAGCCTTGGCGGTTTGGGCATCCTGATCAGGCTTGACGCCGGAGACACCCACAGCGCCTACGATCTGGCCATCAACCATGACCGGCACGCCGCCGGTCATCGTGCCCTGCAACACGGGCGCGGATAGAAACGCGTTACGCCCGTTGTTGATCATTTCCTCGAAGACCTGGGTCTCCTTGCGGCCGAGTGCCGCCGAGCGGGCTTTTTCTGTAGCGATATAGCTGCCCATCGGCGCACAGTCGTCCAGGCGACGAAGGGCCAGCGGATGCCCGCCGTCGTCGACAACGGCGATCGCGACGTTCCAACCCTGCGCCTCAGCTTCGGCTTGGGCCGCATCGAGAATACGGTTGACGTCGGCGAGGCCGAGCACGGCTTTCTGTTGCATGACAGTCCTTAAAACAAATGAATGCGGTGACACAAAATAACCCGGGCATCGCCAAATGACGATGCTCTGCTAGGCCGCGGACTAGGCGCCGGCGGTCAGCAACGGATCCGCCAGGCCCAACAGATTAAAGCCGATCAGCCCGATCACACCCGCCAGCAGACAATAATAAAGCGTGGGCAGCATGGTCTTGCGCAGAATCGTGCCCTCACGCCCCAACAAGCCCACCGTGGCCGAAGCCGCCACCACGTTATGAATCGCGATCATGTTGCCGGCAGCCGCACCTACGGCCTGCAAGGCCACCATGAAGGCCGTGGACAGCCCCAACGCTTCTGCGATGTTGAACTGAAAGTCAGCGAGCATGAGGTTCGATACCGTATTCGAGCCCGCGATGAAGGCGCCCAACGCGCCGACGGCCGGGGCGAACAACGGGTAGATATCACCCACGCCGTTAGCCACGAACTGCGCCATGGCCACCGGCATGGACACCAGATCCGCCCCGTTGACGCCGGAGTTGATCAGCACGCGCACCATGGGAATGGTAAAGATCAGCACGAAGCCCGCGCCCAGAATGGTCTGCGTGGATTCGGAAAACGCCTGGCGCGCGGACGACAGCCGCATGCGATGGATACCCACGGTCAGAAGTACGGCGATCACGATGATCCCGCCCGGCAGATACAAGGGCTCGATCGAGCCGGAGATACCCGCCTCGCCCAGAATGTTGTTCCACGACAGCGCGACAGACTTCAGTGCCTCCTGGACCGGCGGCACCATGCGCGAAATCACCAACAGCACGGCCAGCAGGCCGTAGGGCACCCAGCCCATCAGCGTGGACATGGGTGCACGACCGGCCACATCCTCGAACTTGATTTCCATCGAGCCCATCCACTCGGCTGGCCACTGTTCGGCCGGGGCGAACTGCCAGCTCTTCTTGGGCATGAGAAAGCCGCGGCGCGCGGCGGGCACCACGATGGCAAGCCCCACCAGCGCGCCGATCATCGACGGGAACGACGGGCCCAGGAACATGCCGGCCAGCGCGAACGGGATCGCAAAGGCCAAGCCGCCAAACAGGCAGAACGGCAGCACTTCGAAGCCGTGGGTCCACTTCTTGTCGGTGCCGAAAAAACGCGTGAGGATCGTTACCAAAATAAACGGCATCGTCACGCCGCAGATGGCGTGAATGATGGCGACTTCCGAGGTTACAAGCTGTAGATACTGGGCCCAGCTCGCCCCCTGGGCAGCCAGATCGGTGGCGATGGTTGATTGATGCACGCCGCCGGTCACCCCCACGATGATCGGCGTGCCCACCGCCCCGAACGAGACCGGCGTGGATTGCACCATCAGACCCATCACGACCGCCGGCAGCGCCGGGAAGCCGAGGGCGACCAGCAGCGGCGAGGCCACCGCGGCCGTGGTGCCGAACCCCGAGGCGCCCTCGATGAAGCAACCGAACAGCCAGGCCGCGATCACGACCTGAATACGCCGGTCATCCGTGATGCCGGAAAACCCGTTACGGATCGCTGAAATACCGCCCGAATGCTTGAGCGTGTTCAGCAGCAGGATCGCGCCGAAGATGATCCACAGGATCGAGATCGTGAGCATCAGGCCTTGCAGCGATGAAGCGATGACCCGAACGAACGGCATCTGCCAGGCCAAAACGGCCAACAGCACGGTATACAGATACACGATCGGCATTGCCGTACGCGCCGCAAGCCGCAGACCGATCAACAAGATAGCGGCCAGCAGCAACGGCGTGAATGCCAGAAGCGACATCAGCGTCGAGGTCATAGATTGTAATCCTTGATCCGATGACCGATTGCACCCCAATGCTTCGACGGGCGACCGGTCTCGTTTGTAGTCTCCTCAGCGAGCCCGCGGCTCGCCGCTCTATAAAGCATGAAAGCGTACGCGCGCTCAATACGGACCAGCGATGGCCGACAGCGCGCGCTCAGCCCCGCTTGAAAGCCGGCACCCGCCATAGCCCGCGAGCCGGGCGCTCGCCACGATAAGCGGCCGCGGTCAGCCGAAAACACGCCGTGTTGCAAGATCGACAAATTGATTAGGCGACAGGCGGTATCGCCCGGAGCCATCAATTCAGTTTTGCGCGACCTGTCATGCCCCGAAAAGGCGTAACAGAGCCGCCGAAGCCGCAGCCCCCACAACGACTATCGCCATCTTCTGACCGCGCCAGGCAAGCCAGGCGCCGACCGCCACACCCACGATGCGGGGCGCATCAACCGATACGCCGCGACCCTCTTCACCGCCTAGCGTGGCAACGAGCGCAACACTTACCAGCAGCACAACGGGCGCGATCTCCGAGAGCTCTGCTAACGCGCTGCCCGGCTGCCATCGTGCACCGGCCAACGGCCCGATCAAACGAAACAGATAGNTCCCCAGCGCAAGCGCCGCGATCAGCCATAGNCAGCTCATGGCCGGCCTTGCCACCCTGGCCGCCGGCAAGGCCACGCCAGCACCGTGCAGCCAAGCAGCGAAGCCAGCACCGGCCAGCCCGGCGGTAGAACGACCAGCCCGGCCAGGCTGGCCAATGCCCCGGCACCTACGGCCGCGCGGACACGAGCGCCGTGAAGCGCGTCGGCCACCAGGGCAAGCANAATTGNCGGCAACACGGCGTCCAGNCCCAGCGCATGCACNTCCCCCAGATGATCGCCCAGCATCACGCCCGCCAGCACGGCCATATTCCAGCAGACAAAGATCAAACCGCCGGCGCCCCAGAACAGACGCCGCCGGCGACACGGGTCTGAGACGCCCAGCACGAGTGCGGTGTTCACGTCCGTGATCAGATGCGCGCCAAAGAACCGATGCCAGCGGTGCCGGCCCGTGGCATCCGCCACAGCGATACCATAAGCCAGCATGCGCGCATTGATGACCAACCCGGCCAGGATTGCCGCAACCAGACCGCCACCGCCCATCACGATCCCGATGGCCGCAAACTGCGCACTGCCGGCGAACACTGCGGCCGACATGGCCGGCGCCACCCAGCCCGGTATGCCGGCCGATACCGTGATCGCGCCAAACGAGATACCGACCAGGGCATAGGCCAGACAAATCGGGGCGACCTGGCGCCACAACACCGCCCCGACCGTCGCAACCGATGAATCATAAGATGAACGCATCGTTCGATATATAAAACACTTTTCGCTCAGTGTACGCTTTTCACCGCCTGCCGAAACTGCTTGTTCAATGCCCGACGCGACCGACAACACACCCCAGAGTGCTTTGCTGGGGCATATCGCCGATCAATTGCGGCGTCTGCGCGCCTCGCGCGGGTTATCGGCCTCGGCGTTGGCACGACAGGCCGGGATTGCGAAATCGACTTTGACCCAACTCGAGCTCGGCCGGGGCAATCCAGGCATCGAGACGCTATGGGCCCTGGCGAGCACATTGGGCGTGCCCTTCGCCGAGCTGATCACGGCCGCACCAGCGGATGTCGCGATCGTGCGCGCCGGCCAGGGAACGACCACCGAAAACGAGCAGGCCACGATGCAGGCCACGCTCATTGATACCGCCTGGTCCGGTCGACGACAGTCGCTGTATCGCTTGCATCTGGCCGCCCGCGCCATCCATGTCTCGCAGCCCCATCTGCCGGCGACGATAGAGCACCTGTACGTGATTTCCGGCCAGCTCAGTGCCGGCCCCCAGGATCAGCCTGTCTTGCTGGCACCCGGTGATTACATGCGATATGCCGGCGACGGCGCGCATATCTATCGGGCCTACGAGACCGACGCCGAGGCCCTGCTGATCATGGCCTACGACTGATCAAACCGGGCCTGTAACCACCCGATCGACGCCGAAGCCGCGGGCCCGATAGTTGGCCAGCGCGTTGGGATGATCGAAGTTACAGGTATGCAGCCATACCCGCTGTGTTCCCGGCAGCTGCCAGGCGGCAGCCACGCCGGCGGCGAGCACCGCCCCGCCATAGCCGTGGCCCACGAAAGCCGGCAACAGACCGAAATAAGCGATCTCCACGCCACCCGCCTGATCCCGGGCCAGCTCACAAAACCCCACCGACCGATCGGTTTCGGCCACCCATAACGACACGCCGGGCCGGCGCGCGCGGGCAGCCCAGTCTGCCGCCGACCAGCCCAGGCGATCACGCCATTGATAGGCCGCACCGACATCATGATAAAACCCGCGCAGCCGATCGGGGTCGATCGGCAGCACGCGATGAAAATCAAACGCCGGAACCACGCGCGGCCAGACCAGCGCCGCCGGATCGGTCATCGACAAGTAAGTGACGATTTCATCGGTCATGGCAGGCTACTCTGGCAAGACATTCGAAAACGAAAAACCTCATGGCCGATCTACTCACCCTGTGGCAACGCGCCAATCGGCTGCCCGGCGGGCGCCACGTATTTTCGCGCGGCGTGGCCTGGCGTGCCCCGTATTTCGCCACGATACGGCCCTGTTTTGAAAGCATCACGCGTGAGCGCTGTGTCGTGCACATGGCCAAGCGCCGGGCCGTCCAAAACCATATCGGCACCGTGCACGCGATCGCGATCTGCAACCTGGCCGAGGCCGCCGCCGGCGTGCTGGCCGAAGTAAGCGTGCCGCGTACGCACCGATGGATTCCCAAGGGCATGCAAGTGGCGTACGTGGCCAAGGCCACGACGGATATTCGCGCCACCGCGGTAGCGCGCACGCCCCGGCCGGTCTTCACCAACGGCATGGACTACCCGATTGTCGTCGATCTTGAGGATAGCCACGGCACGACGGTCGTCTCGGCCGTGATTTCGATGTGGGTAACGGCACGCCCCACCCGCTAGCCACACCGCCGCCCGCGCCCCTTGTCATGACGAGATGGTTACACTGCGGCTTCACCGCGTCGGGGGCATCGATCACCGCGCGCTCGTTTTGGCTTCAAGGAATCGTCGTCATGCCCGAAAAGGCGGCATACAGCCCCTACATGCATTTCTCGCGAGATCAATGGGCCGCGCTTCGCAACGCGGTGCCCATGACGCTGACCGCGGACGAGATCGATACGCTGCGCGGTATCAACGAAGAACTCTCGATGGCCGAGGTCACCGAAATCTACCTGCCCCTGGCCCGGCTGCTGGATCTGTATGCCAGCGCGCATCAGCAACGCTCGACCACGCTGGATCAGTTTCTGGGCAACCACGCTCGACGGCCCCCGTTTGTGATCGGGATTGCCGGGAGCGTGGCCGTGGGCAAGAGCACCACCGCCCGCGTGCTCCAGGCGCTGCTCGATCGCTGGCCGACCTCACGCCGCGTGGCACTCGTGACCACCGATGGTTTTCTCTATCCCAACGCCACGCTGGATGCACGCGGGCTGATGGCGCGCAAGGGCTTTCCCGAATCGTTTGATATCGCCCGCCTGCTGGAGTTCGTCTCCGAGCTCAAGGCCGGCGCACCGAAACTCGAGGTGCCGCTTTACTCGCACCTGGTCTATGACGTGCTCAGCGATCGCACACAGATGGTCGATCAACCGGACATCGTGATCCTGGAAGGCCTCAACGTGCTGCAGTCCGGCATGGATTATCCGCAGAACGCCGATCATGTCTTCGTCTCCGACTTCCTGGACTTCTCGATCTATGTCGATGCCGATATCGATCATCTGAACGCCTGGTTCCTGAATCGCTTCATGACTCTGCGAGAAAGCGTGTTCGCCGATCCGAACTCTTATTTCCACAAATATGCCCATCTATCGGAAACCGAGGCCCAGGCAACCGCCAACCGCATCTGGCGAGACATCAACGAGAAGAACCTCGTGGAAAACATCCTGCCCACGCGCGAGCGTGCCAGCCTGATTCTTACCAAGGGCGCCGAACATGCCGTGGAACAAGTCATGCTGCGCAAATAGACCATATGGCCTAAATGCCCGTGGGCTACCCGGCTTGATCAATTTCTGATCATCGGTCGCAAAACCGTCGGCAGCCGGGGCTTGCGGCGCATGCACACAGTGTTATCCACAGTTTTTGTGGGTTGTTGTGTGGATCAAGATAGCTGACGATCACGAGCCATAAGCGGGCGACAGATCATCAAGCCAGGAGCAATGAGTTTGCCCTCATTCCAGCGGCCCACCGGTTCCCCCGCCACCTTCCAGAATGCTCAAGCCATAGGCCGGAAACGTCTGATCAATGGCCCCGTGGATCTCCGAGCAGTTGTTTCATAACGGTACGCGGATTCGGCATCACCCGCCGTCTCGATAGACGCGTCTAACCGTCGGACACGCCCGGAGTCAGCGCTGCCCCGTCTCGCCACAAGAGCAGACCGATCAACGACGGTACAATTTCGGACGGGTCAACTCGTAGTCCCGACTGGCGTTGCGTCGTTATTGCCGGTTGCGTCGGACGGAATGATGCGGATGTCGNTCATTGCCGGCGATACGAGCGCATCACGAGCCTTGAACGCGTTTTCCACCACTTCGGTCACCGTGACGTCGTGCGTGACACGATCACGGCCCTCCGGGAAAGCTGCATATCGATGCAAGCCTCGCGCGATACCGGCATTGGCCGCGACGTCGTAAATGCGATCGGCGATCAGCGGCTGACCGTTGACAAGAATAGTGCTAATGCGTGAGCCGGTCGGGTCTCGTAAATCGGCCGTATAAGACAGACCGGACGTCTGTACCAGGCCGCCCACGCGGTCCATTGGATCGCCCGGCGCAAGATTGGTCGCCGTCTGTTCCAGAACCGATGCGATCTGGGCGCCCGTGAGTTTCATCGTCACCAGCTTCGCCGGATGCGGCAATAACGTATAGAGATCGCCCCGCGTCACCGGGCCCGGCGATAGCGATACGCCATATCCCACGCCCGGCATGAACGCGACTTCCGCCCCGGTATGCTGGCGCATGGCGTTGCCCACCATCCGATCGAAGGCGCTGGGTGATTTGTACTGCCGATCAATGCGATCCACCGCATGCGCCAGCACCGTATTCATGGCCTCGCGATAAGGGCGCGCCTGGGCCGCCATGAGCTTTGCGACCTGCGGATCCGGTTCAACTTGATCATGCCAAAGCGGAATGGCCTTCGCTTTGACATCCGCAACGTCGTGATCGGCATCGAGCATGAGCGTGGTCACACCGAGCAGCGCGCCGTCGGACATGGCCTGCACCATCCAGGTGTCTTCAATATGTTCAGGCGGGATGATGCGATCGTGCGAATGCCCGCCGATGATCAGATCGATGCCCTCCACTTCGGCAGCGAGCTTGCGATCCACGGCCGTACCCTGATGCGAGAGCACCACGATCACATCGGCGGCATCCTGCATCGCCGGCAGATGGCGCCGGGTGGCGGCCAGACCGTCGCCAAACGTCAGGTCGGCAAAGTTGTTGGGGTTACCGGTCTGATCGGTATTCTGGTATCCGAGCGCCAGAACGGCGACCCGTGCCTGACCAAGATCGAAGACTTGCCACGGCCGACCAAAGACCGGCTCGTCCTGCCCGTTCTTCACGTTGGCGCCTCGTAGCGGGAAATCGGCGATCCGGGCAAGCGCTGCTGTCCGCGCCAGACCGTAGTCGAAATCGTGGTTGCCCAGCGCCATCATGTCGTAGCCAACCGCGTTCATGGCGCGGATCATGGCTTCGCCCTGTGTCTTGTTGCCCAGATAGCTGTCGCCGAAAGTATCGCCGGCATCCAACAGCAATACGCGATCGGCGCCTCGCTCGGTTCGTAGGTTGTCTACCGCGCCCGCTAGCCATGCCATGCCGCCTATTTCACCGACGCGGTCAAACTGCGCGGGCGGTCGGCCGGGATCGCCAGTCTGCGAAGTGGCGCTGCCCGGCGCGGCTTCGAATGGCAGAATTCGCCCGTGAAAATCGTTCGTGTGGGCAATGGTGATCGTACTGCCGGGACGGTCCTGATCCGCGGAAGCATCTGGCCCGTCAGCCAACACGGGCGCACTTGCCGATGTCAAACAAACAAGGCTTAACAATGTCGTCAGTCGCATGAGTCGTTTTCACGGTAGATATGAACCCACGACACTGACTAGGCGGGATTAAGACAGCATGATGCTTGTATCAAGCAGCAACATGTGTCGCTTCTCAGGCAAGAACGCTTATCCGCGATCGGGGCGCGCTGCTCGGCTCATCACGTGGCGCCTGGGGCTTGGCAAAGCCATGCTGCAGAACGCATGCGGATATTCTTTGGCGATTTCCATCTTCTGAGACCAAACCACGTTGTGCCACATGTCGGCTATCGCCCGGCCTCTGACAGATCACATAACTTGCTTTGACAAACGAACGTCGAAATACACTCAACGCGCAAGGGGTAACGGTTTATCGAGCAACGAAACGCTCCTTGCCTCGCGCGATCGAACCCGCGAGGAGGATCATCAAAGTGGCCACGATGATCGGCGCCATGCCCCCGCCGCGCCGATAGGGCGTACTTCCGGTGCGCGGCTGGACGCTCGCGATCAAGACGCCCGGTTTGAAGGGCGCCAATGTGGACGCCAGCCGTCCGTCAGCACCGATAACCGCCGTCAGGCCCGTATTGGTATCTCGGATGACCGGACGGCCGGTCTCCAACGCGCGCATGCGCGCGATCTCGCGGTTTTGCCATAGGCCGATACTGTGGCCGAACCAGACATCGTCGCTGACGTTGACCAGTATTCCGGCATCGGCGGCCCGTCGCGCGAGGTTATTCGCGAACGCCATTTCGTAGCAGATCGGCATGCCCGCTTTCGTACCGGCAACCGCGAGTGATTGCATCTTATGCCCTGACGACAGATCGGTGCCCGAAATCCCGAGCCGGTTCAGCAATGGCGCGAACAACGGGCGCAGCGGGGTGTATTCGCCGAATGGGACAAGATGACTCTTATCGCTCGCCCTCCCGCTCCCCATATCGATCACGCTGTTGTAGATCTGGCCATGATCGAGACGTAATGTGCCGGCAAAAAGTTTCGCCCGGCTGTGGCGTGCGCGAGCCGCCAATGCGGCATACGGTCGTGCCGTACCGTTGACATAGATCGCCGGGATTGCGGTTTCCGGCCAGACAATGAGACCGACGCGGTTCCAGTATGGCGCCGACAGCCGGCGGTAGCGATCGACGATCGCCTGCTGCTCTTTCGGCTGCCATTTCCGGGTTTGGGCAATATCGCCTTGTACGAGAGCGACACGAAGACGGCCACCCGTGGGCTGCGTTCCAATCGGCCGGTCCGGCGATGGCACGATCCCCAGTACAGCCCAAAGAGCGACGGCCGTTCCCGTCAGCCGCCATCGACGCGTCGCGACACCGTAGGCGAGGGTCGCGGCCACGGTGGCACAGATCAGGCTGATCGCGAGTACACCACCGACTGGCGCGACCCAGTCGGCCCACGCCGTACCCGTTTGCGAATAGCCAAGTTGCAACCAGGGAAACCCGGTGAACAACCAGCCGCGCAACCATTCGACGAGCACCCACAGGCCCGGCCAAGCAATAACAAGAAGCCCGCCCCGGCGCGGAGCGGCCAGCCACGCTGCCCCGCCGAGCGCGAGCGCGGGATAGGCCGAAAGAAATACGGCCAGCCCCGCGGCGGCCAGCCAGGCCAGCCAAGCCGGACCACCCACGGTTTCCACTGCGATATGTATCCATGCCACGCCGGCACCGAACAGACCCAGGCCGAAGGCATAGCCGATCGCTGCTGCGTGGACCGGTTTGACGCGACGAGACAAAGCGAACGGCACGGCCAGGCTGAACGGCGCCAACACGCTCCAGGACAGGGGCGCAAACGCCGCCACCAGCGCCGCGCCGGCCATGGCCGATGCCAATAAGCCGGCCCCGGTTGATACATAGCGGCGCATGCGCGCGGTCACGACTGGGGCGCGGTAACCGTTCTATCGATGGGTAGCGATAGCAGCGCCGTCAAGCCGCCGCCGCTACGTGGCCGAAAATCCAAAGTGCCGCCGAAACGCTCGGCAATCGCGGCCACGATTGGCAGACCCAGACCGCTGCCGCCCGACTGGCCCCGCCCCGCCGGGCCACGCCAGAAACGGCGTGTGAGATCGTGGGTACTGCGCCCGATCGGCCAATCGCCTCGGTCGCTTACCAAAAATACAATCTGATCTTGGTGTTCGCAGCTTAGTTCGACGCGGCTGTCCACGGGTGAGTGTCGTAATGCGTTTTCGAGCAGGTTGCGCAGCGCCGCGACCGCCAGGCCTTCCGGAACAGCCAGCGACATTGTCGGCAGCGCGCCCCGACATTGCACACGCGTTGCATCCGCCAGGTCGTTGAGCGCGGCCGACACGACAGCCTCAACCGGGGCTTGATCGCGATCGATCGTCGCCTCATTGGCTTCGACGCGTGCGAGCAACAGCAATTGCTCGAGCGTGCGTTGCAGCCGGGCGATCGCGGTTTCGGCATCGGCCAGCGCGGCGCGAGCTTTATCGGGTTCCAGGCGTGCCGCCAATTGAACGTGGGTCTTGATTGCGGTCAAAGGGGTACGCAACTCGTGCGCGGCATCGCTGGTGAACCGCTGTTCGCGCGCCAGCGCTTCGCCCGTACGTACCAGCAGGCGATTCAGCGTATCGACCGCTGGCGCCAGTTCGGCGGGGGCATTGGCGAGTTCGATCGGTGTCAGCGCATCCGGTGCGCGTTGCGAAAGCTCGCGGCGCAATCGCTCGAGCGGGCGCAACCCGCGTCTGATACCCAGCCACAGAAGCACCAGACTCCCGAGCAAGGCCACCAGGAACGGAACGACGGCAACCAGCAATACGTTGCGCTGAAGCGTTATCCGTTCGGCCAGACGATCCGCCGTGGTGATATGCAGACCGTCTTCCACATAAGTGAACAAGCGCCAACGATGGCCATCGATCACACGATCGGTAAAACCCGGATGCAATGTGTTCAAACGCCCGGCAAAATCCCCGTGAGTACGCATGAGCACGTGGCCGGCCGGCGAACTGATCTGACAGGCC
The DNA here is from genome assembly GCA_002715985.1 of Lysobacterales bacterium. Classification (GTDB taxonomy): domain Bacteria; phylum Pseudomonadota; class Gammaproteobacteria; order Nevskiales; family Salinisphaeraceae; genus Salinisphaera. The sequence continues at coordinate 29,107 of PBAO01000007.1, forward strand.
ACGCCGGTACTCACAGGCATGGACAGCACGGGTGCGCCGGCCTTGTCCCAGGTGTCTGCCGGCATCTGGGCAACCAACCCGGCAACCATGCGAGCAGACGACGCCAGCCGCTGATCCAATGTCTGGCGCATCTGGTGCCGCAGATCGCTGTACAGCCACCCTGCGGCGACGATCCAGAGCACGCAGAACGACAAGCCCAGCGTGAGCAGCAAACGCCAGCGCAGGCTCACGAACGCCCGCCGTCATCGTGCGCTTGCCTGCCACCGAGTCGGTAGCCCAAACCTCGGACGGTACGNATCAGATCGGCGCCGAGCTTCCGCCGCAAGTTGTGAACATGCACATTCACGGCGTTGCTTTCAACATCGGCCTCAAGCCCGTAGAGGCTATCCTTGAGCTGTTCCACGCTGACAATCGCGTTGCGTGCGTGCAGCATCTTGGACAACAGGGTGAATTCACGCCGCGTGAGTTCGACTTCCCGACCGTGCTGATACACCACGCGCTGCACCGGATCGAGCACGATCGCGCCGTGGCGAACCACCGGGCCGGAATGGCCGGCGGCGCGGCGGAGCAGAGCCTGAACCCGTGCGGTCAGTTCGTCGAGATCGAACGGCTTGAGCAGATAATCGTCGGCGCCGGCGTTCAGCCCGGTAATACGGTCGATCACCGCATCCCGTGCTGTCAGAACGAGCACCGGCACGCTTTCTCCGGCCGCGCGCCATTCATGTAGCAGCGCCAGGCCGTCTTCATCCGGCAATCCCAGATCGAGCACGACCACATCGCTGGCCAGCGCCGCGAAAGCCAGACGCGCGCCCTCGGCAGTCGTGCTCCAATCCACCGTATAGCCCGCCACTTCAAGCCCGGTACGGATCCCGCCGCCGACAAGGCTGTCGTCTTCGATCAGTAGAATATGCATCGCATCGATAATTTCCTTGTTCGGCGGAGTACAACATTCGCAGATTAAGTATCTATGAGCGCAACGCTCCGACTCGCTTGCGCCTCAATGATTCCCGTTGTTGCGAACTGACCTAATACTGTCTTAATCGTGCAGCCTCACGATGGCTGCCATGCATTCGCAATACCCGACGCCGTTGATTCGAGTTTCGTGCCGGCTGCTGCTGGGCGCTCTGGCTTTCCTGTTGTGCGGTCCCATGGCGCAGGCAGTGGCCGGCACGGTTTCGAATGACCGGTTCCTGTCGCCGGAGCAGGCATTTTCCTATCAGCAGACGACGACCCCGGACGGGCAAATCGCGCTGAATTGGGATATCGCCGACAGATATTATCTCTATCGCTCCCGGCTGACCGTGAAGGGCGTGGACGCGACGGTCGCCCAGGTGGACAAGCCCGAAGGCNAGCTCATCCACGACCCNTACTTCGGCGACGAANATATCTATCGGNATGGCGTCACGGTNACNGTCGATCCCGGCGATGCCAAGCGTTTGAAACTNACCTGGCAGGGCTGNGCCAAGGCCGGGCTGTGCTNNCCGCCGCAGCACGCCACAATCAAANTCGCCGCGACCGGNGGCAGCCCCACGGCACAGNCNGNCCAATCATCNGCCCCCTCGGGCCCGCCGNACNCCGANTCATCAAGCNCNGCCGACGCCNNCGGCGACGNNAANCGCGCCCGCCGCCAGCGACCAGGCGCTGGCCGCNCGCCTGGCCGGCGGGCACATNGCCTGGGCGCTGCTCGTCTTCTTCGGCCTGGGNCTGNTGCTNGCCTTTACGCCNTGCGTATTGCCGATGGTGCCNATTCTCTCNGGCGTGATCGTGGGCGCCGGCGCNCGCGGNCTGCGNGGGTTCACGCTGTCGCTGGCATTCGTGNTNCCCATGGCNNTGACNTANGCCGNGCTGGGGGTCGCCGCCGCGTTGGCCGGNGCCAATCTNCAGGCGGCGCTGCAGACGCCGGCGGTNCTGGGTGTTTTCGCCAGCGTATTCGTGATNCTCGCNNTGGCNATGTTNGGCNTCTTCGAACTGCANNTGCCNGCGCCCGTTCGCGAGCGTTTGACCCGCGCCAGCGCCAATCGAACCGGCGGCCATCTGGCCGGCGCGGCCGNACTCGGGGTGATTTCGGCTGTACTGGTCGGACCCTGCATGACCGCGCCGCTGGCCGGCGCCCTGCTCTATCTCGCCAATAGCGGCAACGTGGTGCTCGGCGGCCTGGCGCTGCTGTTTCTGGGACTGGGCATGGGGGTGCCGCTGCTCGTGGTTGGCACGCTCGGCGCCCAGTTCATGCCCAAACCGGGCGCGTGGATGGATGCGGTCAAAGCCGCATTCGGCTTCATCCTGTTGGCCACCGCGCTCTGGATGATCGGCCGGGTCACGCCCGATGCCATCATGCTCGGGCTCTGGGGCGCGCTGCTATTGGCGGTCGGCGTGACACTGTGGCAAACCGCGCGCCGCGGCGCGGCGGCGCCGGGCGCCAGAACCATGATCGCAGCCACCGCCGGACTACTGATCGGCCTGTGGGGCGGGCTGATGGTCGTCGGCGCCGCCGGTGGTGCACAAGATCCCTGGCGGCCGTTGGGTTTTTTAAACGCGCCCGGCTCGTCGTCGGTCGCCGCGAACGAAACCTCATCATTCAATGACCGGTTCCAGACCATTCATGATCTCGAAGGGCTGAAACAGGCCACGACGAGCGCCGCCCAAAACGGGCAATGGACGGTGGTCGATTTCTACGCGGACTGGTGCGTGTCTTGTCAGGTCATCGATAAAACGGTGTTCGGCAATCCGCAGGTCCAGAAAGCATTAGCAAACGCCAAACTGCTGCGTCCGGACGTCACCGACGACGATGCCGCCAGCCGGCGGTTGATGCACGCGGTCGGCATCATGGGTCCGCCCACCATTCTGTTCATCGGCCCCAACGGCAAGGAGCGGCGCAGCGCGCGCGTGGTCGGTGAGCTGAGCGCCGAAGCGTTTCTCGAGCATTGGCGCCACGCCCACGCCACCTCGGGCGGGCCGACCATTGAGGATCACTCCTGATGCCCGCCGCGCTAAGCCTCGGGCCGTGGGCGATATCGGTCGATCAGCTCTGGTTGATACTCGCGTTTATCGCGGCGCTGATCGCCGGGCATCTGGCCAGCCGCGGGCGGGCACCCAAGCCGACCGACACGTTATTCACCTTGGCGTTGGTCGGGCTCGTCGCCGCTCGTGTGGTATTCGTGCTGCGCTACTGGCCGGAGTATGCGGATCATCCGCTGGGCGTAATCGACATCCGCGACGGCGGTTTCGACACAGTCGGCGGCCTGGTGGGCATGGCGTTCTACGCGAGCCTCAAGGTCGCGCGGCAACCGCAACTGCGCCGGCCGCTCGGCGCGGCGATGCTGGCCGGCGCGCTGGTCTGGGCCGCGACCGGCGGCGCACTGAGCTTGATGCAATCGACGCCCTCTTCGCGTCCGGACGTGAAGCTGGCGACGCTCGATGGTCAAACCACCACGCTGGACGCGATCGCCGCCGCGAATGCACATCAGCCGATGGTGGTCAATCTGTGGGCAAGCTGGTGTCCGCCCTGCCGGGCCGAAATGCCCATGCTGGCCGCCGCACAGGCGCACAACCCCAACGTCACGTTCATTTTCGCCAACCAAGGTGAATCAGCCCGCGCCACGCGCGAGTTTCTGTCTTCCGAATCATTGCACCTGAACAACGTTCTGCTGGATAGCGGCCGTCGCCTCGCGCGTAGTGTCGGCAGCCAGGCCTATCCCACCACGTTGTTCTACAACGCCGCCGGCCAATTGATCGATCGGCACATGGGCATGCTGTCGCGCGCAACGCTGGCCCACGCGCTCGAAAACGTCGAGGCCGCATCCGCCCGCCATTCGATGAAAACCGAGGAAACCGAATGAAATCACTTGCAACGACCCTCGCTGTCACCGCATTGGCCACGCTGGTACCGCTGACCGCCTGCGGCGCGAATGACGACACCTCGCCGTCCAATACCGCGCCGGCGTCGGGCAGCACAAAAAATAGCACGCCGGCCCCGGTCACGGCCCTCGAAAAACAGGGGGTCACGGTCGACGGAAAATTCAAGGCACCGAACGGTTTGACGGGGTACGCGGCCACGATCCGAAACCACCCGCTTGCGATCTACGTCATGCCGGATGGCCAGCACGCGATCGTCGGCACGCTGATCGATGCCGAGGGCAACGATCTCAGCGCCGAGCCGCTGCAGCGCGTCGCGTCGAGCCAATATCAAAAGATCTGGCCCAAGCTCGAGAGCAGCCATTGGGTCGCCAACGGCTCGAACGACGCCAAGCAAGTGGTTTATGAATTCGTGGACGCCAACTGCCCGTACTGTCACAAGTTCTGGCAGGCGTCGCGGCCGTGGGTCGAGGCCGGCAAGGTACAAGTGCGTGAGATCGTGGTCGGGATCCTGACGCCGACCAGCATGGCGAAAGGCGCCACCATTCTCGCCGCCCGGGACCCTGCCGCAGCGCTGATGAAAAACGAACGCCAGTAC
>PBAO01000008.1 GCA_002715985.1 Lysobacterales bacterium
TCGGCCGCCGATCTGGCGATCGTGTCCAAGGCCGACCAGCTTTCCGACGACGAGCGACAAACCGTCGAGGTATGGCTACGCGAGCGGCTGCCGGCGCGGGTGAAAACATTGTTCGTGGAAAACGGCCAGGCCGATCCGGAAGTGTTGACCGGCCTGGATGCCGCCACCGAGGATCGTATCGAGAGCATCACCACGCATCACGATGCCCATCACGCCGCCGGGGAGTCCCATGAGCATGCCCACGATCATTTCGACTCCACCGTGGTCACGCTCGGCCGCGTGGATGCCGACGCGCTTTTGAACGGCATGCAAGAGCTGATCGCCGAGCAGACCATCTATCGCGCCAAGGGGTTCGTGGCCGCCGGCGACAAGCCGATGCGCCAGGTCGTGCAGGGCGTGGGCGAGCGAATCGCGCATTATTTTGACCGGCTGTGGGAGGCCGACGAGGCCCGCCAGACCCGCCTGGTCTTCATCGGACACGATCTGGATAACGAGCAGATTCGCTCACGCCTGGCCGCGGCTGAATTGGCGGACTAGCGCTCGCGCGGCGTTGCTTGGTCTCCACGTGATAATCTTTTGAAGGTGTAATGAAAGTCGAAGATCGCCATGCAGCAGACCAGGACCATCGAAGAGATTGCGTATCTCAAGCTATGGCTCGGAATACTGCTTGTGACGACCCTGAGCCTGGGCGGCTGGATCATGACGCATGCCACCCAGTCTTTGAGTTTTCTCGTCGTCTCGTCGATCGTCGGTTTCATTGCCGCAGCGTGGGCCTGTGCATCGCTGCACCGACGTATCGTTTTCGAGATAAAGCGTCTGGAGGATTGAGATGGATATTGTTGCTTCGATCGTTGTTCTCGGAGGCACGGGTTTTCTGGTTTATCTGGCGTTTGACGCCATTCGCGCGACAAAGACTGACGACGAGTAACGCTCGTGGAGTCGGACACGCGATAGGCGCTTCAAAGACCGTTTTCTCTTCGAGACAAACGGTGGCTTTCAATAACAGCCAGCACGCATGCATCTTCTAGCCGCCCAGCCCGGCGGATTCACCGATGATGAGGGCATCATCGATCTCGATCAGTCGCCGGGGGATGTCGTCATCATGGCCGCAGCCGACGGCATCCTGGGCCTGCTGGCCGAAACGCTCGATGCGATGCCCGCGGACATGCCCTCGGTGCGCCTGGCCAACTGGCGCAATCTGGCCAAACCGGCCGCTCTGGATCTGTATCGCGACAAGACGCTCGATCATGCGCGCGTGGTGATCGTGGCGCTCACCGGCGGGCGGGCCTATTGGCCCTACGGCGTGGAGCAACTCACGGCCTGGGCCGCCGAACACCCCGACCGTCAGCTGATACTGGTGCCCGGCGAGGATTATCCCGACGATGATCTGTTCGCCGCGAGCACCGTATCGCACGACACGGCCCGGCAAGTCTGGCGCTATCTGCGCGAGGGCGGGGCCGCCAATGCGCGAGCGCTGCTGAACTTCGTCGCGGGCCACTGCCTGGGCCATGACCGGCACTCGCCCGCGCCACAGCGCCTGGCACGGACCGTGATCTATTACCCGGGCCGCGCGAATGCCGACCTGGCTGACTGGCGGGCCGAGTGGCCGCGTGACCCGGCCCGCCCGGTCGCACTCGTGGTGCTGTATCGCAGCCATCTGCAGAACGGCAACATGGCCGTGTTCGATGACCTGCTCGATGTGTTGACCGAGCGCGGGCTCAACCCGGTGCCCGTCGCCGTGGCCTCGTTGAAAGAGCAGGCGTGTCTCTGTGCACTCAACGGGGTGATCGAGGCCAGCCATGCCAGCGTGGTACTGAACACCACCGGTTTTGCCCTGCGGGCCGCCACCAATGCCGCCGCGGCTTCGGAGCCGGGCACTGGGCGCGCCATGTTCGAGCGTGATATCCCGGTGCTGCAACTCATCCTGGCCAGTACCACGCAGGCTGCCTGGCAGGCTCAGAATGCCGGGCTGCGCGCGCGGGATCTGGCCATGTATGTCGTGCTGCCCGAACTGGACGGGCGCATTGTGACCCGCGCGGTCGGGTTCAAGACCCAGGCGTACCGCAGCCCGGCCGGCCAGATTGATGTGGTGCGCCATGCGCTGTTGCCCGAACGCGCAGCCGCCGTGGCTGATCTGGCCCATGCCTGGGCCCGGCTGCAGACCACGGACAAAGCCGACAAGCGTGTCGCGCTGGTGCTGGCCAACAACCCCGGTACCGACGGGCGAATCGGCAACGGTGTGGGCCTGGATACGCCGGCAGCCACCCTGAACCTGCTCGGCGCCCTGCGGGATGCCGGCTATACCACCGGCACACTGCCCGTTGATGCCAAGACATTGATGGACCGTCTGCTGGCGGCGCTGTCCAACGACGCGCGCACCAACGATGCCAAGCCGACGCACCAGAGCATCGCGCTGGCCGATTACGAGGCCTGGTTCGCCGAACTGCCGGCGGCTGCCCAGAGCGCGGTGATCCAGCGCTGGGGCCCGGCCACGGCCGATCCGAAGTATCAGGCCGGCCGGCTCCAGGTTGCCGGCCTGCGCTTTGGCAATGTCTTCGTGGGCCCACAGCCCGCCCGCGGCTTTGATATCGATCTGGCGGCGAACTATCACGACCCGGATCTGGTGCCGCCACACGGTTATCTGGCCTTCTATGCCTGGCTGCGCGCGGTCTATCGTATCGATGCGCTCGTCAACGTCGGCAAGCACGGCAACCTCGAATGGCTGCCCGGCAAATCCGTGGCGCTGTCGCAGACATGCTGGCCGGATATCGTGCTGGGCCCCATGCCCCAGCTCTATCCCTTCATCGTCAATGACCCGGGCGAGGGCGCCCAGGCCAAACGCCGCAGCCAGGCCGTGATCATCGATCACATGACGCCGCCGATCGTGCGCGCCGAAACCTATGGCGATCTCGCCGAGCTGGAAGGTCTGGTCGATGAATACTTCGAGGCGATGGGCCTGGACACCCGCCGCGAGGCGTATCTACGCGACGCGATTCTGGCCCTGGCCCGGCGCAGCCATGTCGCCGAGGAGATCGCCGGCGATGACGGCTGTGATCAGGTCATTCTCGACCGGCTCGATACTTATATCTGTGACCTGAAAGAGGCCCAGATCCGTGGCGGCCTGCATCGGTTCGGTGAAATGCCCGAGCACCAGGTGCTGGCAGACACTCTGGTCTCGCTCGTGCGTATGCCGCGGGGGGACAGTGCGGCCGACCAGAGTATCGTCCAGGCACTGGCCGCGGATCTCGGCGTGGGCGATTTCGACCCGCTGCAATGCAGCGGCGTCACGTGGGATGGGCCGCGCCCCGATCGTCTGGCAACGCTTAGCGATGCGGGCTGGCGGACCGATCACCACACGCGCACGCGTCTGGAAACACTGGCCGCCAACCTCGTTGCCGACAGCGTCCTGGCCGATACGCCGATCGACGCCGATGCGCTGCCTAAAACGGCTGCCTTGTTGAACTATGTGCGCTCCTCGCTGCTACCCGCGCTGGAACGCGGCATCGCCGATGAACTGCGTCATACTCTGGCCGGCCTTGACGGGCGTTTCGTACCGCCGGGCCCGAGCGGGGCGCCCACGCGCGGCCGGCTCGATACATTGCCCACGGGCCGCAACTTCTATGCCGTGGACAGCCGGGCGATCCCCACACGTACCGCCTGGGCGTTGGGCGAGCGTTCGGCCGAGGCAGTCATCGCCCGTCATCTTCAGGATCACGGCGACTACCCGCGCGAACTGGGACTATCGGTCTGGGGGACGGCCACCATGCGCACCGGCGGCGACGATATCGCCCAGGCATTCGCGCTGATGGGCATTCGCCCGGTCTGGGCGGGCGGCTCGAATCGCGTGGTGGATTTCGAGATCCTTCCGGCGTTCCAGCTCGGCCGGCCGCGGGTCGACGTCACGCTGCGCGTCTCGGGCTTCTTCCGCGATGCCTTTGCCAACCTCATCCGCTTGTTCGATGCGGCCGTCGAGGCCCTGGCCGATTTCGACGAGCCGGGTAATACCAACACCGTGCGCCAGAACATCGCCGCGCGCCAAGCCGATCTACAAGCCGACGGTCAGACAGCCGAGGCGGCCGCGCGCCAGGCACGGTATCGTGTCTTCGGCGCCAGCCCGGGCGCTTACGGGGCCGGCCTGTCCGAGCTGATCGAGCAGGGCGCCTGGCAAGACAAGACCGACCTGGCCAACGCCTATATCCAGCGCGGCGGCCATGCCTACGGCCAGAACGCCTACGGTGAGCCGGCCCACGCCGCGTTCGTCGATCGCCTCGGCCGCCTGGAGGGCGTGATTCAGAATCAGGATAATCGCGAGCACGATATTCTCGATTCGGCCGATTATTTCCAGTTTCAGGGCGGCATGGCCAACGCCGCGGGTGCAGCCCGCGCCGGCGACATGCCGGCGATCTATCACGGCGATCACAGCAACCCGGCTGCACCGCGTATCCGCACCCTGAACGAAGAGATCAACCGCGTCATGCGCACGCGCGTCACCAATCCGAAATGGATCACGGCCATGCAGGGCCACGGCTACAAGGGCGCATTCGAAATGGCCGCGACCGTGGATTATCTATTCGCCTACGATGCCACCACCGATACCGTGGCCGATTATCAATACGCCGCCGTGGCCGATGCGTTCGTCCACGATGCCGACAACCGTGCGTTCATGGAACAACACAACCCACATGCTTTGGCTGACATGACCGAGCGCCTGCTGGAAGCCGTGCAACGCGGCCTCTGGGCCGAGCCCGGCGATCATCGTGAACGCCTGGAGAACACGCTGCTCGATTTGGAAGCTACTCGGGAAGGTACTTCCGGATGAGAGAAGGTTTCTTTTTTTTATCCGCAGATTTCGCAGATTACACAGATGGCGGTCTGAAATGAAGTCGTAGCGGTATTCGGGCGCCACAATTTTTGGCGTCGTTGCCAGAAGAATCAAACGGATGATTTTTGTCTCTATCACGAGACCGATAGCATTGGCGCTCGGTAGCCGCTAAAACTCTCAACCCGTCCGCCAGAATCTCCGTAATCTGTAAAATCTGTGGATTGCCTTAAAGAACGAAGCGCAAATGCCGATCACCGACCAAGACACGAAGTATCTCGAGCGCTGTGTGGCGCTGGCCGAAGCGGCGCTGGACGCCGGCGATGAGCCGTTCGGCTCGCTCCTGGTGGATGACCAGGGCACGGTGCTGCACGAGGCGCGCAATCTCGTGGGCGGTGGTGATGCGACCCAGCACCCGGAGTTTGCGCTGGCGCGGTGGGCAGTACAGAACCTCTCGCCCGAGGCGCGTCGTACGGCCACGGTCTATACCTCGGGTGAGCATTGCCCGATGTGTGCGGCGGCCCATGCGTGGGTGGGCCTGGGGCGTATCGTCTATGCCAGTTCGATGGCGCAGCTCGTTGACTGGCTGGCCGCTTCTAACGCCGCGCCGCCGCCGATCGCGCCACTGGCAATCAACCAGGTCGCGCCCGGCCTGGTCGTCGATGGGCCGGTGACGCATCTGGCCGAACAGGTGCGCGGGCTGCATGCCCGCGCACAGGGTAGTGTGTGATTCAGGCGTTTTTTGATCGAGCAATATAGTCGCGCGTGATATCCATCAGCGTCTGGTAACCGCGCTGGCCACGGACACGCGCCAGCCAGGCGCCCAGAGCCGGATACGTGCCCTCGCTCGGCAACACATCGGCAATTTCAGCAGTCGACAGATGCGAGGCGATCGCGATATCGGCATAAGAAAACGCCTCGCCGATCAGCCAGGGGCCACGATGGGCCAGGGCCGCGTCGAGTTCGGCGTAGACCGGCGGTAGTGATTCGCCCACGGCTGTTTCCACGCGTGCCTCGTCCGTGGCCTGGCCCAGGCGAACCGGTTTCACCACGCGCTCGAGCAGCGGTGCCAGCAGGGCCGGGCCGAGATCAGCATCGCCCCAGGTCTCCCACTGCACGATACGCGCCTGGCGCTGCGGGCTGGGGCCGCCCATCAGTTCACTGCGCTCGCGGGTGACAAGATAGCGACAGATCGCCGCGGAATCCGCGATCTGGAAATCACCGTCGGCAAAACCGGGGATACGCCCGGCCGGGCTGGTCTTGCGAAAGGCCGAATCGTCACTGCCCGGCGCCAGTTCTTCGTGATCGCAGCTCAGATCCAGCACATCGAGGGTGAATAGAACTTTGCGCACAAAAGGCGACAGCGGTACGCCGTAAAGTTTCATGGGCTTGGGTGTCCTTTCCGTATCGTGGATTGAAGTAGAACCAAACAAAGCCCGGCGACGGCCAGCATCACCAGGGCGGAGACACCGGCCAGCATCGCATAGCGCGCTGTCACGCCCACCTCGCCAGACAACGACTCGCTCGGGTGGTGGCCGATCGCGACCACGGCACCGGCCGCCGCGACCGCCAGTGCGGCCGAGCCGATACGCACGGTCTGGAATAGACCGGCCGCCATGCCGGCGCGTTCGGGCGCGATGGTGGCCATCGCCAGATTATCCATGCTGCCGTTGGCCGTGCCGCCGCCGAGCCCGATCAGCGATAGCCCGGCGACAAGGCCTATCGTGGGCCAGGGCGCCGGCGCGGTCAGGCTGGCCCAAACCATCGCATCACCAAGCGCCATCGTGGTGATACAGGCCAGTACAAAACCGCGAATACCGGCGCGCGAGACAAGCCACGGCCCCAACGGCGTGGCCGCGAACAACAGCACCGCCATCGGCAGAATCGAGGCGCCGGCTGCCCCGGGGCTGGCTCCCAGGCCGGCTACGGCTACCGCCGGCACATAGACCATGGATATCGCCACGCCGATCTGCCAGCACGTCATCGTGAGCGACATGACGCGAAACGTGGGGTTGGCGAACAGGCCCGGCTCGACCGCGGGGTGCGCCCGTGTCCGTTCAACCCAGACAAGCAGAACGAGCAGACAGATCGCCACGCCCACGAGCCCGGCACGCAGCGTCGCCGTATAACCGGCGCCCTGAATCGCCAGTACGACGAGCCCGAGACAGGCGACGAACAGCCCGATGCCGGCCGCGTCGATCGGCGGCGCGTCGGGGTCGCGCGAGGGCGCGATACGCCCCAGCAGGAGCGCGGCCAGCACGATGAACGGCAAGTACACCGCAAACACCGCCCGCCAGCCGAACTGATCCATGACCAGTCCGCCGACCAGTGGGCCAAAGGCGATACCGCTGCCCGCGGCCGCGCCGAACGCCGCAAAGGCCCGTGACCGGGGTTTGTCGTCGTCGGGAAACCGGGCCGCCAACAGCGCGGGACCGGTGGCCAGCAGCGTGCCGGCACCCAACCCGGCCGCCGCCCGCAGGCCGATCAGCCAACCCAGGCTGGGAGCGACGATCGCCAGGGCGTTGGCCAGGCCCACGACTAGAAGCCCTGCCGCGAACAGCCGGCGTCGCCCGAGCTTATCGGCTGCCACGCCGGCCACGAGGATGCTGGTGGCAAACGTCAGCATATAGCCGTTGACCAACCACTGTAGGGGCGCGCCCCCGGCATCGAACGTGCGGCCGATCGCCGCCAGCTGAACGCCTATGACTGACTCACCGAAGGGCAGCGTGATCGCTGCGGCCACAACGGCAACGACCGTCCACAGGGCCGAGCTCCGAGCTGCGCCCCGCACGCTCATGGCGTGCTCGGGTCGGCGGAATCGCTGGCCTGCATGGCACGGCGCTCGTAGCGACGTGCGACAAGCGCACCGACGATGATCTGGGTCTGGTTATAGATCATGATCGGGAGAATAATCAGCCCAAGCCCTGGCTGATGGGCGAACAGGACATTGGCCATCGGCAGGCCGGAGGCAAGACTCTTCTTCGAGCCGCAGAACAACAGCGCGGCCTCATCCGCCCGGCCAAACCCCAGAACGCGCGCTAGTGCGACCGCCAAACCCATCATAAACGCAAGCAATACCGCGCACAGCACAAGTGCGGCGGCCAACGCGCCAAGCGGCGTGTCACGCCAGTAGCCGCTGGCCACGAACTGGGAGAACGCCGTATAGACAATCAACAGGATTACCCCGCGGTCATAGCGCGCCGCTGCGGTGGCATGGCGATCCATGAAGCCGGCCAGCCACGGCCGAAGCGCTTGGCCGAGGGCAAACGGCAGCAATAGCTGGATCACGATCTGTACCAGCGCATGGCCCACATCCAGCCCGGCGCTACCGCTGGACTGCGCCAGAAGCATGAACACGAACGGCGTGGCCATCATGCCAAACACGTTCGATGCCGCAGCCCCACAGATCGCGGCCGGCACGTTGCCGCGGGCAATGGCGGTGAAGGCGATCGACGAGGTGACAGCCGAGGGCAGGGCGCCAAGATACAGAAACCCCAGGCCCAGGGCGCTCGGCAAAAGCAGCGGCGCCGCCCAGGAGATCGGCAGCACGACCAACGGAAAAATCCCGAACGTCATGCCCAGAATCGCCAGCTGCAACCGCCAATGACCGGCGCCTGCGCGCACCGAGTCCGGCGAGAGGGCAGCCCCGTGCGAAAAGAACAGGCCCGCGATGGCGATTTCGTTGATCCAGCCCAGCACCGCGGCGGCCGTACCGTGTACCGGAGCAACCGCGGCCGCAACGATCACGGCCAACAAGAGCAGGGTGAACCGATCGATATAGCGCATCATGGCCCGAGCCAACTGAAAGACGGCGCCAAAGAATACGCGAAGGCGAAGCGCTTGTGAGCAGAGCTCGGTCGTCGTTCGAACGCCAAGAAACCAACCGTATGGTATTTTTAGTCGTGTTTTACTTGGGATGATGCATGCGCGAGCTTGTCTGGGCCTATGGTTTGCTGGTTTTCGCCATCGCGGCCGAAGTGGTGGGCACCACCTTCCTGGCCAAGTCAGCACAGTTCACACGCCTGTGGCCAACCCTGGGCATGATCGTGGCTTATATTCTGTCTTTTTATCTTTTGACGCTGGTACTTAGAACGATACCGCTAGGCGTGGCGTATGCCATCTGGGGCGGGCTCGGCATTGTGGCAACCACCGTGATCGGTGCCTTGGTGCTGCGCCAGCCGCTGGACGCACCAGCCGTGGCCGGCATCGGCTGCATTATCGCCGGCGTCGTGCTGATCAATGGATTTTCTGCTGCCGCGAGCCATTGATATGCCGTGCGCGCCAACGCGCATCACACGGCGCGTTCACGAATCAGGTTGCAAAAAGACATCTCATGAACAACGCGCATCAACGCCCCAAGGAACCTGCCCGCGTCAGGCGGGCTCTATTAGACGCCGCGCAACAGATCGCGGTGGCCCAGGGCTTGCAGCACGTTACCGTCCAGGCCGTGGCACAAGCCGCCGGCGTCACCAAGGGCGGACTGCTGCATCACTTTGCCAGCAAACAGCGGCTGCTCGATGCGCTGTTCGCGGATCTGATCGAGGCTTACGAACAAGAAATCACCTCGCGTATGGCCAGCCAGACACAGACATACGGCGTATTCAGCCGGGCCTATATCGAGACCACGATGGCAGACATCACCGAGCCGAATCGCCATCCACGCGCAGCACTATGCGTGCTGGCGATCAGCGATGCAGGCATGCGCAAACTGTGGGCCGACCGGATGAACACGCTACGCCGCGCTCACGACGACACTGATGACGACATACAGCTTGCGATCGCGCGTTTCGCGGTCGATGGTTACTGGTTGGCGCAAATGATCGGCAGCGATGAGCGAGCGCCGGAGATAGTGCGCAAACACTTGATATCGCTGACGCGCTTTTCCTGAGCCGCGCGAGATGGAGGATCGACGAGACATGGGCCAGATGACGTAATCATCCTCGCACTATCGTACTGCGCATAATGTATATTATGTTAAATAAGCAATCATTCGCTGGAACGAACTGTCCCATTGCCCCCTCGTCTCTGTTTACTCTCGCGACGCACGTCGACGCGTTCTCAGTTGACCAGTCGCATGAAGCTATCAACCAGGCGCTGTGTCGGCGCCTGGCGACCGTCCGCCCAGGTTGCCGCGAGTTCGGCGATCTCGACGCCGACGACGCGTTCGGGGTTGATGACCTGTAGTACACGAGCCAGTTCGGAAAAGCCGATACCGTGATCCACGGCATAATCGGCCGGCACACACGCGGGATCGAACACGTCGCAGTCCAGGTGGATATAGACCGGTGCGTTGCCCAGCCAGTCGGCAAGCGCTGCGACGTCGAAACCGTCAATGGCCACGCGCCGAATACCGCTGGCATCGATATAAACCTGCTCGGCGGCGTCGATATCGCGCGCCCCGACGAGCGCGACTTGATCGACCGGCACGGCCGCACCCAATCCGCTATCCCAGCGACCAATTGCCGCGGCTAGTGCCATACCGCCCAAATAGCCGCTGCTACTTTCTTGCGACGTATTCAGATCCGGGTGGGCATCGATCCATAACAGCCGTGCCCGCGGATGCCGTTTAAAGACTTCCGGCAAGGTCGCCATGGCAACACTGCACCGCGGCAAGAGCCCGATGATTCGGCGATGACCGCGCAGGCTTTTCGCCCAGCCGGCCGCTGCCTGTTCTAGCCCGTTGCCCATATCAACCAGCTGATCATGCCAGTCCTCGAGCTGATTGGCCGAGGTACGCACCGAGCGCTGGCCGATACGTTGCGGGGCCACCCCCAGCCGACGCTCGAACACGCCGGCCAGCTGTACTGCACCGTCGAGTCCGCCGCCCGTGGCATCGGCGCTTTCGCCTTGATACAGCAACAAATCGATATCGCGAACACGCATGAGGCTGAGCCCCGCTATTACACTACAGACAGCCGGTGAGTCTGCGCGGCGGTGGGTTCGGACTCAACCGGCGCTTGCCCCGTACATGGCTAGCGTGCTCCAATACGGCTTATGCGACCTTTTTCATGGCCAATCGCGACATGGCTGATCTACGGGCTGGCGTTCTGCCTGGCCTGTAACGCCTTGCTGTGGTCGGCGCATGATCTGACCGGACCGGGCCACGGCCAAGCGATAGCTGGCGCATTTGCCGAGCGCCCCGCCGCCGACGGCACGCAGCCCGCAGTCACACAGGCATCGCCCAACGCGCCCGATGTGTCGGCCACGCATTGTGGCCACGCTGAGTTGCATCATCTGGGCATCGTCAGCCCCGACGCCGTGCTTGCCAGCGCTGGCAAGCCGGCGCACGTCGCATATATTGCGCCGGGCTATACCAGCGTGGTGCCCCAACCACCGATTACACCGCCCATAGCCTGAATCCCCTCGCTTTTTTCTTTTTTGCGATGAGGATTCATGTATGTCTGGAATACGTTTGCGGCTGGGCGTGTGTGCGCTCGGCCTGGGACTCGGTGGATTTATAACGACGGCTGGTGCCGTCACCCAAATCCCCCAACCGTTAACGCTTAACGCCGCGCTTGATTGGGCCGGTGACAACAACCCCACCCTGCGCGCGGCCAAGATCCGGGTGGAGCAACTTACCGGTGAGTCCATTCACGCCGACGTGGCGGTTCCTTCAAACCCGCGCATCGAGTTCGGCGCAGGCCAACGGTCAACCGCGGGCGGTGACGGCACCGACCTGAATATTCAGCTCAGTCAGGAATTCTGGGTTGCCGGCCAAGGCGCGCTTCGAGAATCAGCCGCCAATCGTGAGCTGGCGGCAGCCCGAGACCAATATCGATATCTGGTCTCGGCAACGACGGCCCGCGTGAGAGCAGCGTTCTTGTCGGTCCTCGTGGCCGAAAAAGCGGTGACGACCGCGCGCCGGGTCGTAAAAGCCAACCAGGCACTTTACGACTACGCCAAGCGGCGTATGGATGCAGGTGCCGGTACGCTTCTGGAACTCAATGCCGCGCAGTTGGGCGTCAGCCGTGCCACGGCCTTGCTTGCGCAGGCCAAGAACCGGCGTCAAGGCGCGCGTCTTGCGCTCGACGATCTGCTGGGAATCGATCCGCGCCGGACGCTTGCGGTCGCGGGCAAGCTGAGCATCGATCCGTTGCGTCTTCCCGATCGCGCCGACTTGCTGGAGCGTGCGGCACGCCAGCGTTCTGATTTGGTTGCCGCCGCGGGCCGGGTAGCCGCCGCTCGTGAGCGCTTGAAACTCGCGGATCGACAGATCATCCCGAATCTCACCGTATTCGGCTTCTATCGTGAGGAAAACGGAGGAGACGGTCAGGGTCCGCTCCGCCGCGGGGCCACGATTGCCGGCGGTGGCGTATCGTTCGAACTTCCCGTTCTGCATCGCTATGCCGGTGAGCGCAAACAGGCTGCCGCTGCGCTCGATCGGGCACAGCTTGAGCGGGAAAACCTGCAGCGTGATGTCCGTCTCGAAGTGATTGGCGCATTGTCCGACTACCGTTCGGCACGCACTCAGGTCGAGGCGTTGAACAGCGCGGTATTCGATGCCGCCCAGCAAAGCGTCGAGCTGACCAAGCGGGCATTTCAAGCCGGCGAAGTTGGCGCCCCGGCCATCACTGCAGCCCAGAACAATCTGATTTCGGTGCGCGCCGAATATCTCTCGGCCCTCGAAGGGCTGATCAATGCAACAACCGATCTCGAACGCGCGACCGGCGGCCTGATCGCCGTCGCCGCCGACAACGCGCACACCGGAGCCCAATGATGTCTGAATCCCATTACGTTTATGCCGCGATCGGCGTATTGCTCACTACCGTGTTGATCACCAGCGGCTGCGAGCCGTCAGCCCCCGAAGGAGAAACAGCCCCGGCGAGCGAGGAAGCGCAGTCACCAACCAAGACTGAAAAGCAGACCGACAAAGCATCGGAGCATGGCGAGGCACACGTCGAAAAACCACGCCGGATTCATCTGACACCGGAACAACGCGAGCAATTGCCGATTGATGTGGCCCCGGCGCCGGCCGGATCGGCCGAGGATACGATCCAGGCACCCGCCGACGTACGCTTCGATGCCGACAAGGTGGCACGAGTCGGGCCTCGACTGGCCTCGAAGATCGTGGCCATAAAGGCGGATCTAGGCGAGCGGGTCGACGAGGGCGATCCTTTGGCCGTGCTCGATAGCGTGGCTCTTGGCAAGGCAAAAGCCGAGTATCTGACAGCAACGGCCCAATACCGTAATGCCCTGGCCGTGTATAAGCGCAAGCAGGATCTGGCGGATGACAAGATCATTAGCCAGGCGGCACTCGACGAAGCACGGGCCGCGTATCAATCGGCGCAAGCCTTGCAACGCGCCAAGCGCGCGGAGTTGAAACTCTACGGCCTGAGCGCCGGTCAGATTAGCGCAATCGATACAACTCGAGGGGATACCCCACTCTCCCGCTTCACGTTGCGTGCCCCCATCGCCGGCACGATTCAACGGCGCGATGTCGTCATCGGCCAGACCGTGGCGTCCAACGAAACACCGTTCCAGGTCGTCGATGCGTCGCGGATGTGGGTCATGATCCACGTTGCCGAGAACAACGCAGCGCGCATGCAACCGGGGCTTGCCGTATCGCTCCGGGTACGATCGCTTCCCGGCCAGCGTTTCGAGGGCACAACCAACTGGGTATCCGAAGCCCTGGACCGCGACTCCCGCACGCTCACGGTGCGGGCCATTGTGGACAATCCCAACGGGCGTCTCAGCGCTGACATGTTTGGCACGGCCACAATCCAGACCGAGGGCAGCAAGAACTATGCGCTGGTGCCCACCGATGCCGTACAGAGCCTGGACGGCGATACGTCGGTCGTTTTCGTGCCCGGCGAGGAAGCCGGCGCCTTTCGCGTGGTGCCGGTCACGCTTGGACATGAGGGCAATGGCCGGGTCGAGATCCGTGACGGTCTCGCCGCGGGTGACGCGGTTGTGACCGAGGGCGCATTCGATCTGATGTCGGCACTGACCAGCGGCTCGCGTAGCGCCGCCCACGGCCACTGATCGGGGGATGCCAATATGATTTCTCGATTCGTTAGAACGGCCCTTGCCAACCGGGTACTCACACTCGTGGCCGTCGCTGCCCTGGCGTTGGCCGGTGTCTATTCATTCAACAAGGTTCCGATCGATTCGTATCCGGACGTGACACCTTCAATGGTGCAAATCTACACCGCAAGCCCGGGGTTGTCGCCGGTCGACGTCGAGACACAGGTCTCGTACCCGGTCTCGATAGCCATGTATGGCCTGCCCGGCCTAGAGCGGGTGCAAAGCACGTCGATTTTTGGCCTGTCGCGGGTCAATGTGTACTTCGAGGACGGCACGGATATCTATTTCGCGCGGCGTCTGGTGATGGAGCGTCTGGCCAAGGCCCGCGAGCAGATCCCCGAAGGGCTCGGCGAACCACAGCTGGGGCCGATTACCAGCGGGCTCGGTCGCGTGATGATGTATACGCTCGAAAACACGCAGGCCGGCCAATACACACCGACCGAGTTGCGCACCGCGCAGGACTGGATCGTCAAGCCACAACTACGCACCGTGCCCGGCGTCACCGGGGTGCTCTCGATTGGCGGCTACGAAAAGCAGTATCAGATCACACTCGATCCGAATGCCTTATCGGCTCGCAATATCACGGTCGCCGACGTGCGCCGCGCCATTGTCGAGAATAATCGCAACGTCGGCGGATCGTTCATCGATCGCGGGGGCGAGGAGTACATCATTCGCGGTTATGGCTGGGTGAGCCCGGGCGAAAAGGGTCTCGACGATCTACGTACGATTCAGGTCACCGAGAACAATGGCACCCCGGTGTATATCCGTGATATCGCCGACGTCGGGTTCGGCCCGGCCATTCGCCGCGGCACGATGATCGCCAACGGCGAGGAGGCGGTTGGTGGCTTCGTACTCAAGCTGTTTGGCAGCAACACCCAGGCATTGCTCGAAAAAGTCGAGGCCAAGATCGATACCATCAATCAAGCCTTGCCCGACGGCATGCAGGTCAAGCCGTTCTATTCTCAAGCCGGCCTGATCGAAAAAGCTTCGGCCACCGTCGAGGATGCGCTACTGGAAGGCTCGGTTCTGGTCCTGGTGCTGCTCTTTCTGTTCTTGGGCAACCTGCGATCCACATTGATCGTGATCGCCAGCCTGCCCTTGTCCGTGCTGATCGCATTCATTGCGATGGACTACGTCGGGTTGTCGGCGAACCTGATGAGCCTGGGTGGGCTAGCCATCGGTATCGGCATGATGGTCGACGGCTCGGTCGTTATGATCGAAAACATCTTCCGGCATATGGAAGAACGCGCCGAAGAAGACATATCGCACCTGCGTCTGGTCGGCGAAGCAGCGGCGGAAATCGCCCAACCCGTCACGTTCGCCATTGCGATCATCGTGCTGGTCTTCACCCCGCTTTTCACATTGCAGGGCACGGAAGGCAAGTTGTTTTCGCCGATGGCCTACACCATCTGTTTTGCGCTGGTCGGTGCGCTGGTGATGGCGCTGACGTTCGTACCGGTAATGGCCTCGCTCTTGTTCAAAAAAGGCAGCGCGCACGGCGAACCCCGCGTCGTTGGCTGGCTCAAGGCCGGATACCGGCCGGTACGCGATGCCGCGATTAAAGCGCCAATCGCCGTGCTTAGCCTGGCTATCGTGCTCTTCATGAGCAGTCTGGTGATCTTTCCGACGCTGGGGACGGAGTTCATACCGACCCTGCGCGAGGGCACGTTCATGGTGCGCTCGACCCTGCCGCCGGGGGCCAGCCTCAAGACCACTCAACAGTACGCCAAGCGTGTGCAGACCGTAATGCGCGAGTTTCCGGAAGTCGAAGGGGTCTACTCCCGGGTCGGGCGCGCCGAAGTCGGCGGTGATCCGGAACCGGTGAACGTCATCGCCTCCGTGGTCAATCTGAAACCGTTGGATGAATGGCGTGCCGGGCGCGACTACGAGCAGCTTCAGAACGCCATGGCCCAGCGCGTGGGTGATGCAATACCCGGGCTCGCGAATAATTTCTCTCAGCCCATTCAATTGCGGACCGATGAGCTGCTATCCGGTGTACTGGCTGAGGTTGTGGTCAGTATCTATGGCGATGACCTGGACAAGCTTGCTGAGACCGGCCAGAAGATTGCGGCCATAGCACGTGACGTACCGGGTGCTGTCGATGTCCGGGTGCAGCAGCAAGGTGGCAAGCCCCAGATTGTGGTTCGGCCTGATCGCCAGGCCCTGGCACGCTACGGCATTGCGCTGGATGAAGTCCTGGGCGTGGTCGAAACCGGTATCGGCGGGGCAAGCGTTGGCCAGGTATTCGAAAACATCCGGCGCTTCGATATTTTCTTGCGCTTCGATGAAGCCACCCGAAACCGGATCGATGCGATCCGGAACCTGACATTCCGCACCTCCGAAGGCGCGATGATCCCGCTGTCCCGAGTCGCGGATGTCGAAGTCTACCGTGGACCCAAGAAGATCTCGCGGGCCAAGGCCAGTCGGCGTCTGTTCGTCCAGCTTAACGTGCGTGGCCGCGACATGGGCGGCGTGGTGCGTGATATCCAACAACGTGTGGCAAGCGATGTTGCGCTCCCGCCGGGTTATTTCGTCGAGTACGGCGGTCAGTTCGAAAATCAGCGGCGGGCGATGGCTCGGTTATATGTGGTGGTGCCGATCACCATGGCACTGATTTTCCTGCTGTTGTTCGTGGCCTTTTCAAGTTTGCGCTACGCCGCACTGATTTATCTCAACGTCCCGTTTGCCATCACCGGCGGCATATTCGCGCTCTGGATCTCGGGGCTGTATCTCTCGGTGGCCGGTGCGGTGGGATTCATCGCGGTATTCGGCGTCGCGGTACTCAACGGCGTGGTGCTGGTCTCGTATATCAACCAGTTACGTGAGCAAGGCATGTCGGTTGAAGACGCCGTGCGTGTGGGAGCCGAGCACCGCCTGCGGCCTGTGTTGATGACGGCAAGCGTTGCCATTCTCGGGCTCGTTCCCTTGCTGTTGACCGACGGTATCGGTGCGAACGTGCAGCGGCCATTGGCGGCCGTCGTGGTTGGTGGCCTGATTACATCAACCCTGTTGACGTTGCTGGTGTTGCCGGCGATCTATCGCTGGTTCGCCGAGCCACGCCGCGGTGAGGTGGTCTAGCGCATGGGGCGTCATGCTTGGGTAAGGCGCCCCGCCCTCGCCCAGACAGTGACGGCGCCGTTTGTATCGGCGCCGTCACTATTCATTGGCGGGTATCGGCAAGGCTGGCCCGCCCACGTTAATTATATTCAGGGACATCGCAGTGAAAGAAACAAACACCAGTATTCGGGCCGACGATAGGCCGTTCATCGCTGGCGACTCTCCCGGTAGCAGGAAACTATCCGGCGAAGTGCCTCGCGCAATGCACCCAACTGTTGAAGAACAACGAAACAAATCCGAATGGAACAACTACAATCTATTGGCGACACCGGCGCGATTGGGGGCTGTCGTCAGTAACGGGCCCATACGCGACGAATTCGTGCGACACCCGCTCAACGGCATTCGCATTGCAAGCGATTGCCTCGACCAGACGCGACCCTGCGAGGTAGCAACCCCATGACAGCACATCAACACAGCCATGGCCATAACCATGGGAGCGGCAGCAGCACTCGGATACTGATTTTCTCGCTTGTCTTTACCACCGCTTTTGCCGGCGTCGAAGTGGTGGGCGGGCTCTGGGCCAATTCGCTGGCCTTGATTGCCGATGCCGGACATATGATCACGGACTCACTGTCACTGGGCATCGGCGCATTCGCCGCATGGTTGAGCCAGCGTCGTGCATCCAAACGCCATACCTACGGCTTTGCGCGTGCGGAAACGATCGGCGCGCTGGTCAACACGCTTTTCATGTTGGGGGTCGTCGCATGGATCGTGATCGCCGCCCTCGACAGGCTAACCGCGCCCGTCGAGGTGGGCGGCGTACTCGTCATGGTTGTCGCCTTTATCGGTCTGCTCGTGAACGTCGTTGTTGCTTGGATGCTGATGCGCGGCGAGAAAAACATGAACGTCCGCGCCGCCTTGTTACACGTCATGGGCGATCTCGCGGGCTCTGTCGCCGCGCTTGCATCCGGGGTCGTGATTTACTTGACCGGTTGGGTGCTGATAGATCCGTTGTTATCCCTATTCATCAGCGTGTTGATCGGCTTTGCGAGCATCACTGTGTTGCGGGATGTATTGCATGTTCTGATGGAAGGCACACCCAAGTCGGTTGACCCCACCGAAGTCACGCGAACCCTGCGTCTTATCGATGGTGTACGCGACGTACACCACCTGCACATCTGGTCGTTATCGTCGAGTCGTCATGCGTTGTCCGCTGAAATCGAGGTCGAGGCACTCGAGGCATGGGACGTCATCCTACCTCGATTGCAGCAGGTTCTAGGTGATCGTTTCGACTTGCATCACTCTACCCTTCAGCCGCAAACGCAGTGCTCGACAGTTCGCGCCGAGTCGGCTGGGAACTGCCACTCATCCGACTCATAAGCGCGGGACATACAACGAGCCAGCAAGCGACCTGGGATATAGCATTTTAAATATTCGGGCCTGTCGAGCGTGGGCTTGGCCCGACGAAATGCTCGATGCGCAGGGCACATGACGGTCCAGCTTCAGAAAGGCTTGCTACGACTTGCGCCTGCGACGATCTACCCCAAGGTGAAGCAAAATGTTTACACGTCGTCCTGGCCGGGTTGATGGCCGAGGCAGTCGCTAAAGTACTACACATTCTGCGTCTTGTTTTGGTTCACAACCACGGAGTCAGGCTGTGCCGCCGGAACCTGTTTCCGGCCGATCGGCGCGCATCAACTGCTCGCGGATGCTGCCCAGCTCCTTGAGCGTGGTGATGACTTCGGCCAGGCGCTCTTCGGACCATTTCGTCACGAACTCGGGCACTACGCCGTCGCCCTGCTTCATGTGGCTCTCCACGGCCAGCGCGTCGGTCAGGTTGGCTTCGAAGCGCACGATATCGGGCAGCACCTTGGCCAGCTCGGCTCTCGGCACGGCCGCGCCGCCGATATCCACGTGGTCCGCCGGAGTATTAGATGCGTCGATCGAGCTCATGGGTCGCTCTCTTGCTAATGTCTTGTCGAATTCGGCGTTTAGCGCCCGGCCGGTTTGACGCGCCGTTTAGCGGTGGCTGTAGGTGTCTTTTTCTTCTTGGCGGCCTTGGCCGACTTGGCGTGTCGCGGCTTCTTGCCTCGCGCATCCAGACCGGTTGTTTTCTTTTGCGGTCGCGTCGCCGGGCGTTCGGAGAGCGGCTCATCAGACACCGACAGCCCAAGACGATTCTGGCGGATGGCCACGGTTTTCAGGTGGGCCAGAGTCTCTTCCGGCAGATCACCGGGCAATTCGAGCAGTGTATAGGCATCCCGAATATCGATCCGCCCGATCTGTGCGTTATCCAGCCCGGATTCGTTGATGATCGCACCGACGATATGCCCGGGCGCCACCGCCTGCTTGCGGCCGATTTCAATACGATAGGCCCGCAGGGGCCCGCTGGTGGCTGGCTTGGGCTTGTCGGGCGTTGGCGTCGCCGGGCTGCCGGAGGCGCCCAGATACAGGCGACGATCGCCCTGGGCCAGACGCGCTAGTGCGGCGGCCAGCTCTATGGACGCAACCGCTTCGCGCTCACAGAACTCGGCGACGAGCGCGCGCTCGCCGGATAGATCATCCGCGGCCAGCGCTTCGGCCAGCCGGGTCTGGAAGCGTTCAACGTGGCGCGCGTTGATCTCGGCCGGCGTAGGCAGGTCCATCGGCTCGATGGACTGGCGGGTTGCGCGCTCGATGGCCTTGAACCGGCCCTTGTCCTTGGCCGTGGCAAACAGAATCGCATCGCCGGCGCGCCCTGCCCGCCCGGTACGCCCGATACGATGAATATAAGACTCAGGGTCGGCCGGCATATCGAAGTTGATGACATGGCTGATGCGCTCGACGTCCAGCCCGCGGGCCGCGACATCCGTGGCCACGATGACATCAATCTGGCCGCTTTTGACCTGGGCAACCACGCGCTCACGCTGGGCCTGGGCCACGTCGCCGTTGAGTGCCGCACAGGCAACGCCGCGGGCGGCCACTTCTTCGGCAATGGTCTCGGTGGTCTTTTTGGTCCGCGCGAAGACGATCATGGCGTCATACGGCTCGGCCTCGAGCAGCCGGGCCAGTGCCTCGGACTTGCTCACGCCGCGGCCCACGATCCAGTAGCGCTGACGGATGTTGTCAGCGGTGCCGGTGGCGGCAGCCACCGTGATATGCACCGGCTCTTGCATGTGCTGGGCCGCGATCTTGCGGATCGCCCCCGGCATGGTGGCCGAGAACAACGCCACCTGACGTTCGGCCGGGGCCTGCTCGAAGATCCAGGCCACATCGTCGATAAAGCCCATGCGCAGCATTTCATCGGCTTCATCCAGCACCAGCCATTCAAGAGCGGACAGATCCAGCGAGCCGCGCTTGAGATGGTCGATGACGCGCCCGGGGGTGGCCACCACGACATCCACGCCGCGTTTCAGGGCGGCAAGCTGCGGCCCGTACGGCGCGCCGCCGTAGATAGCGACGCTAGAAAACCCGGGGATCGAGGCGCCATAGGTGTCGAAGGCAGCAGCCACCTGCATGGCCAGCTCCCGCGTGGGGGCCAGGACCAGCACGCGCGGCCTGGCCGCCCCGGCCCCGGCTTCGGCCAGCCGGCTGAGGATGGGCAAGGCAAACGCAGCCGTCTTGCCGGTACCGGTCTGGGCCTGACCCAGCACATCGCGACCGGCCAGCATGGGCCCGATCGTCTGTGCCTGGATGGCCGAGGGCGTTTCATAGCCCGCGCGGGCCACCGCAGCGCGCACGGCCGGCGCCAGGCCCATGGCATCAAAGGATGCGGGCGATGAGTCGTTATCGGAGATAGACATGCAATCCTGCGCGTGGCGTGGAGCCGCTCCGGCCAACACGATGGCCAGGCGATAATCGGGGCTCGGGCGAGCCTAGGCCGTTAGTCTAACGCAAAACGCCGTGGTTTCGCCGCGGGCCCAGCGTCTGCGCCCGCGCCATACGCCCCCGCAGCGGGTCTTATTAACCTGGCACCAAAACAGCTGAACGATCTGCTGTTTTCAACGCCATCGAAAAAGAACGCCGGCACATGTCCGTCATTCTTTTTTTTGTGGCTTCGCGGCCGACGGCCGCGGCAAGCATGTCGCGACATGCTTGCGCTATTAACCCGGCATGAAAGTAGTTTCATGCCGGGTTAATAAAACCGATCAGAGCGAAACGGCTGCATATCCACCATCGGGGCCTCGCCGTCCATCATCTGGCCGATCAGGCGCCCGGTGGCCGGCCCGAGCGTGAAGCCCTGGTGACCGTGGCCAAAGGCAAACCAGAGCCCGTCGTGTGCGTGGGCCGGGCCGATGACCGGCTTCATGTCCGCCAGGCACGGGCGTGCGCCTTTCCAGGGTGTGGCCTCGCGCCGCGCGCCCAGGGCGAAGAAATCCCGCGCCTCACGCTCGGCGGCTTCCAGCTGGCCCAGCCGCGGCGGTGCGTCGATGGTGTTCAACTCGGCTCCGGTGGTCAGCCGCAGGCCCGCCTTCTTTGGGGTCAGCAGATAGCCTTTTTCTGAATCCATCAAGGCATAGTTCAACGTGGTGCCTTGGGCCGCGTCGTAGTGCATGTGATAGCCGCGCATGACAAACATCGGCAGGTCATAACCCAGCCGGGCCAGCCATTCGGGCGACCACGGCCCGGTGGCCAGCACCAGCTCGGCTGCGCTGTGCGCCCCTTGATCGGTATGCACACGCCAGCGCTGGCCGCCGCCGCCGTCGTCGGTGATCGCCGTGGCCTCGGCCTGATGGACGGTGCCGCCCAGGCTGACGAAGTAATCGGCGTAGGCCTGGACCAGCCCGCCTGGGTCAGTCACCGACCAGGTGTTGGTCCAATGGATGGCCCCGCACACCGCCTCGCCCAGACCGGGCTCCATGGCGCGCAGCGTCTCGCGGTCGATGCGGGCGTGCTTGACGCCGAACCGAGTATCGAAATCGCGTGCCTTGGCCAGAAACGCTTCCCAGGCGTCTTCGGTGCGAAAGACCTGCAGCCAGCCGTCGCGCCGAATCAGATGCTCGGCGCCGGCCGGCTCGAACAGCGCCTGATGCTCGCCGGTGCAGTGTGCAATGAGCGAGGCATATTCGGGCACGATGCGCGCAAACGACTCGGGCGCCGAATAACGCCAGTATTGCCACAGCGGGCTGGCCTCGGAGAACATGGCCCCGGCCCGATAGCGGATATCCACGCTCTTGTTGGGCAGCACGCGCCAGATGTTGGCCAGATCGCGCGGGAACGGATGCGGCTCGACCGCCTCGCGCTGGATCAAGCCGGCGTTGCCGAACGAGGTCTCACGCCCGGGCGCGCGCCGGTCGATCAGGCTGACGCGACGCCCCCGACGCGCCAGATGACAGGCGATAGAGACCCCGACCATGCCGGCACCGAGAACGATCGTATCTGTCTGCTGGCTCATGTCGTCTTCGAAAGCTGGGGCGTTTTGCTAATGCTAGGGCCTGTTGCGGTTGGATGCGAGGCCTGCCTGTCTATTCGTCCCGCGCGTTGAAACCGATTCCGCCGTCGGGCGTACACCTGAGCTATACGCCGGCGCCACGTCGTGTGATTTACACGGTATCGTGCCGCTCGATTGTTCGTCTTCGACCTTTGTATAGACCTATGACGTCAGGTATGTCCCGGCCCGACCGGCGATACGATCGCCGCCTGCGGGCGCGCCCTTGAATACGCTCGAAACAATCTGGCAAGGCCTGCTCGGCGCCTCGGGGATCGAGCAGATCGCTACTCTGCTCGGCCTTACCGCGGTCTGGCTGGCCACACGCCAGCGCCTGGCCAATTTTCCGATCGGTATGGTCCAGGTGGTGCTTACGGGGATCATCTTCGCCCGCCACGGCCTGTTCGCCGACATGACGCTACAGGCGGTGTATTTCGTGGCGCTGGCCTATGGCTGGTGGTGCTGGACCCATCCGGGCGAGCGCGCACGGCTGCCCGTGACCACCCTGAACGGCGGCCACCGCGCCACGCTGGTACTGGGCGGTCTTCTGATGACCGCCTTCTGGGGCGCATTGCTGGTGGAGCTGGGTGACCCCATGCCCTGGCGGGATGCCTTCATCGCCAGTTTTGGCGTCATCGCCCAGTGGCTGGAAGCCCACAAGAAGCTTGAGGCCTGGGTCGGCTGGATGGCGGTCAACCTAGCCGGCATCGGCGTGTATGCCGCGCTTGGGCTCTACTGGTTCGTTGGGCTTTACGGGGTGTATCTGGTGTTGTCATTCACCGGATTATGGCGCTGGCAGGCCGATCGCAGCCGCCACCCGAGCCCCGCCTGAGCATGCGTATCGTGGTGTTTGGCACCGAGTGTACGGGCAAGACGACGCTGGCCCGGGCGCTGGCGCATCGACTGGGGTGTCCGTGGTCGGCCGAGTACGTGCGCACGTTCTGGCACCAGGTGGGCGGCGACATCCGCGCCGAGCATCTCTTCCGCATCGCGGCCGGCCAGCTGGAAGTCATGGCCCAGGCCCAGGCCCAGGCCCAGGCCCAGGCCCAGGCCCAGGCCCAAACGAGTGTGCACTCTCGGCGTCTTGTGATTCACGACACGGATCTGCTCAGCCACCAGCTCTGGGTGGATCTGCTGTTTCCCGGTGCCGGGCTTGATTGGGTGCGCGAAGCCGCAGAGCGCCAGGCGCGCGGCTGCGCGCATTATCTGCTGTGCGATATCGATGTCGCCTGGCAGGCGGATGCGCAGCGCAGCTTCCCCGACGGCCCGCGGCGCCGGCGGGTGCACGAGTATTTCTCTCAGGCGCTTGAACAACGCGGCCTGGCTTATACCCGTCTTTCGGGCCCGCTCGACGCGCGCCTGGACCAGGCTCTTGAAGTGATTGCATCAATGACACCGGCCAGCTAGCCGGGCTGGCCATCCTATCCTGACACGTCGCTGCATGGCCCCGGTCTTATCCGCAATAACACGGCTTGTGGGCTTGCCATGAATGCGCGACATTGGTTCCCACGCATAACGCCCAATGAGGTCCGCTTATGAAGGACTCGACACAGCACGCTGTCGATGTCTCGATCAGTCTGCGCATCAACGGCCAGATGACCGAGCTTGATGTTCCGCCCAACGTGGTCCTGCTGGACGCGCTTCGCAACCGTCTGGATCTGACGGGGACCAAGAAAGGCTGTGACCACGGTCAATGCGGGGCATGCACGGTACTGGTCAACGGCGAGGCAGTGAATTCTTGCCTGTCGCTGGCGGTTGTCCACGACGGCGACGACATCACCACCGTTGAAGGTCTGGCTAATGGCCCGGACGACAACAAGACGCTGTCGCCCGTGCAGCAGGCGTTTCTCGATAACGACGCCTTCCAGTGCGGTTATTGCACGCCGGGCCAGATGGTTTCGGCCACCGAACTTCTGGGCAACGAGAACGTCGCCACCACGGACGCTGACATCGCCGAGGCCATGAGCGGCAATATCTGTCGCTGCGGGGCGTACAAGAACATCGTTGCGGCCGTGCAGTCGGCCCGATCGACCCACGGCAACCGCGGCTAAGACGAGACACCCATGCGACAATTCGATTACAAACGCGCCACCGATGCCCAGGGCGCAATCGCGGCCCACGCCGGACAACGCGCGGCTTATTTGGCCGGCGGCACCACGCTGATCGACCTGGTGAAACTCGACGTCATGCAGCCCGAGCGTCTGGTCGACGTGAACCGCCTGGCGCTTTCCGAGATCGAAGACACCGAGGACGGGCGGCTATGTATCGGCGCGACCGTGCGCAATACCGCCCTGGCCTACGACCCGCGTGTAAAGCGTGATTACACGGTACTGTCCGAAGCGCTGCTGCAGGGCGCATCCCGCCAGCTGCGTAATCGCGCCACCACGGCCGGCAACGTCATGCAACGGGTGCGCTGTTCTTATTTTCGCGACGGCATCTCACCGTGCAACAAGCGCGAGCCGGGCACCGGCTGCTCGGCCATCGAGGGCCATAATCGTGAAGTGTTCGCCGTGCTGGGCACCTCCGAGCACTGTATTGCGGTACACCCCTCGGACATGTGCGTGGCCATGGCGGCCATCGGCGCCACCGTGGCGGTGGAGGGCCCGGACGGCACACGCGAGATCGCCTTCAGCGACTTTCACAAACTGCCCGGCGATACGCCGCATATAGAGCACGCCCTGGCGCCCGACGAGCTGATCACCCACGTGACGCTCGATGCCCCGATCCACGGCGCCGGCTCCACCTACGTCAAACTACGCGACCGCTCCTCCTACCAGTTCGCACTGGCCTCCTGTGCCGCCATTGTGGCCCTGGACGGCGACCGCATACGCGAGGCCCGGCTTGCCCTCGGCGGCGTGGGCACCAAGCCGTGGCGCTGCCACGAGGCCGAGGCCGAGCTGGCCGGCGTGGCCGCTGACGACACCGCTGCCTTGGCCGCCGCCGCGCGCCGCGCCATGGAAGACGCCACCCCGTACAAGCACAACGCGTTCAAGATTCCCCTGGCCCGCAAGGCTATCGTCCAGGCCATCAAGGACGCTGCCGCCCGCGCCGGGCAAGGAGCACTGGCATGAGTGAGGCAACCATGGGCCGAGCCGTCGCCCGAATCGAGGGCATCGACAAGCTGACCGGCCGCGCGCGCTACGCCGCCGACGTGCACCCCGAAGGCATGGTGCATGCCTACGGCGTCTACAGCACGATCGCGCGGGGGCGGATCGTATCCATTGATACCCACGCAGCCGACGACATGCCGGGCGTCATCGCGATCTTCCACCACGACAACTTTCCCAAGCTGCATCGCTCACCGGCCAGCTTTCCCGAGGAAAACGTGGTCGACGAGCTGCGTACGCCCTTCGAAGACGATGAAGTGCATTACGCCGGGCAGTTCGTGGCCCTCGTGGTGGCCGATACGTTCGAGCAAGCCCGCGATGCCGCGTATCGGGTGAAGGTGAGCTACGACGCAGCGTCTGCTGCCGCCAACTTGGCACAGGGCCGCCAGGCCGGCGAGACCGAGGCCAACCGCACCGAACGCGGCGACGCCGACAGCGCTTATGCCAGCGCCGAGGTCAAGATTGATGCCACCTACACCACGCCGGTAGAAACCCATAACCCCATGGAAATGCACGCCACCACGGCGCGCTGGGTCGATGGGCGTTTGATCGTGCATGAATCCACCCAAGGCGTGATCTTTGCCCGCAATACGCTGGCCAAGAACTTCGACCTGGACCCGAGCCAGATTGAAGTGCATGCGGACTTCATCGGCTCTGGTTTCGGCGGCAAGCTCTGGCTCTGGCCCCACAGCCTGGCCACCTGTGCCGTGGCGCGCGAGTTGGGACGCCCGGTGCAGTTCATGCTGCCGCGCCAGCAGATGTTCACCACCTCGGGCCACCGGCCGGAAACCTCCCAGCATATCCAGCTGGGCGCCAGTCACGACGGGCAGCTTACGGCCGTGGTGCACGACTCGATCAACAGCACCTCGTCGATCAATACCTTCGTGGAGGGCTGCGGCGGCTCGACCGCCAGCCTGTATGCCAGCGATGCCCTGCGCGTGACGCACAGCACGGCCGTCGTGGCCCGCGGCACGCCCACGCCCATGCGCGCCCCCGGCGCCGGCGTTGGCCTGTTCGCGCTCGAATCCGCGATGGACGAGCTGGCCATCGCACTCGACATGGACCCGCTGGCGCTGCGCCGCAAGAACTTCACCGACACCGATCCGAGCGACGGCAAGCCGTGGTCGTCCAATCACATCCTGGAATGCTACGAGCGCGCCGCCGAGCTCTTCGGCTGGGCCGAGCGTGACCCCGCGGTAGGTGCCATGCGCGACGGCGACTGGCTTATCGGCCAGGGCCTGGCGGCCTGCAACTGGGATGCCATGCGCAACCCTTGCGACGCCCGTGTGACCCTGCGCCCCGACGGATCGGCCACCGTGCACTGTGCGACCCAGGACATCGGCACGGGCACCTATACGATCATCGCCCAGACCGCGGCCGATACGTTGGGTATCGATATCGGGCGTATCCACGTCGCCATCGGTGATTCGACCTTCCCGCACGGCCAGATCTCGGGCGGCTCCTGGGCCACGGCCTCGATCCTGCCGGCGATCGTTGGTGCCTGTAAGGCCGCCGCCGACAAGCTGATTGAGTACGCAGGCAACCCCGGCGCGCCGATGGCCGATGCTGAGGCCGATGATCTGGTCTATGAGGCCGGGGTCGTGAAAAACGGCAAAGGCGATCAGGCCACGCCGGCCGAGATCCTCGAACCGCAGAAGCTGCCCCACGCCGTGGGTGACTTCCACTCCGACGGCTCGCCCGAAGACGGCTATGCCTATGGCTCGTTCGGCGTGAATTTCGTTGAGATCGGCTGGAACCCAAACACCGCCCAGCTCAAGGTCCGGCGTGTGGTCAGCTCGATCGATGCAGGTGCCATCATGAACGACGCCACCGCGCGGAGTCAGGTCGAGGGCGCTATCGTCATGGGCCTGGGTGCTGCGATGTTCGAGGCCACCGAGTACGACGAGCGCACCGGGCGTCCGGTCAACAACAACTACGCCGAGTATCTGGTGCCGGTCAACGCCGACATGCCCGAGCTGGACGTGATCCTGTTGAACCACCCGGATTATCACTTGAACGAGCTGGGCGCCCGCGGGATTGGCGAAATCGGGCTGACCGGTGTTCAGGCGGCCGTGGCCAACGCCGTCTACCATGCGACAGGCAAACGTATTCGTGATCTGCCGATCACGCTGGACAAGATCATGGACGAAACGGCCTGAGCACAAGACCTGCGCCCGCCGGGTACCACGTGTCCGGCGGGTTCATCGCTCTTCGCTTGATGAGCGCTTACCCAACAAGAGTCATCATTCATGCCCGAATTCTCTGCACTGATTCACCGCAGCGCCGCCACGAGCGCGCTCGGCCTGTTTGCGCTGGCCGTGACCGGCTGTTCTGCCGTGGTCAGCACCACCAACACCACGGCCGATGCCGTGCACACGGTCTCGCACGGGGTCTCGGTATCCAGCCGCTCGAGTACCAATGTCTCGTCCGGCAAGCCCGAAGAAGCCACTTCGGCGCGCACACGCGCCTTTGTGGAAAACCAGCACCTGGCCCTGCAGCGTGAGGCAGCGGCCGGCGGCGGCGAACATATCGATGCCCTGGCCCGCCTGATGGCCGACGCCGGCCCCCAGAACACACAAAGCGCCGAACTCGGCGCCTGGATGCAGGCCAACTACGCCGAACTGTTCTCGGCCGGCACGAGTGCCGATCAATTGGTCAGCCGAATCGAGCGCCATGCCGGCTAGCGTGGCTCACCCGCGACAGTGCGCGATCGGGCTGGCCCTCGTCTCGCTTATTGCTTGTCATAGCGTATCGGCACAAACCGAAGAGCCCAGTTATTCCGATGCGCAGCTCAAGGCATTCGCTGCAGCACAGGCTGATGTCGTAGCCGCAACTGACGTCTGGGACGAGCGTATCGACAATGCGCCCGCAGACCGGCGCGAACCGTTGTCGGTCAAGGAAGAGCGGGCACTGGTCAAGGCCGTGACCGATCACGGGCTGACGCCGACCACCTACAACGCAATCGCCACGCAGGCACAAGACAACCCGACGCTGACGCGGCGTATTCAACACCATATGGCCCCGCGCGCCGCCGATGCGCCAAGCGCGCCGGCCACTGACAACGAACAAGGAGCTGACGATGGCACGACAGGTGGGTGAAACCGCTCGCTGGGACTGGGGCGGCGGTGAAGGCAGCGGCAAGATCGTGCAGATCTATACCGAAAGCGTGACTAAAACCCTGCAAGGCAGCGAAATTACGCGCCACGGCGATGATGACAACCCGGCCTATCTCATCGAGCAGGATGACGGCGATCGTGTCCTGAAACTCGACAGCGAGCTCAAATAGCGCGACGCGGCGGCGATACGGTTATGATCGAGCGAGTATCTGTCTACGGGATCATTCATGTCGTATCAAAAAACCGCCTGGCCGCGTGTTGCCCTGGTGGTCGGTCTGTGTCTCGTTTGCATGGCCTGTTCCGACTCGAGCAATGTTCAAGTGAATACGCACACAGAAAGTGATAACAGCCCGGCCTCGATCGGCGAGCAGCTGGCCAACCGCTATAGGATCCCTTACCCGGCGATAATCGCCCATCGTGGCGATTCGCTGCATGCGCCCGAGGAGACCCGCCCGGCTTATTTGCTCGCACGCGACCAAGGTGCGGATTATCTCGAGGCGGATCTGCAGCGCACCCGCGATGGCATACTCATCGCCCTGCACGACACCGACCTGCGCCGCACCACGAATATCGAGGCCGTGTTTCCGAACCGCGCTGATGATCCGGTAAACACCTTTACGCTCGCCGAGTTGAAACGCCTGGACGCCGGCAGCTGGTTCAACGATGCGTTTCCCGAGCGTGCCCGCGATAGCTATGCGGGCTTAAAGATCCTTACACTCGACGAGCTGCGCCAGATCGCCGAAGCCGGCGACAACCAGCCCGGCCTGTATCTGGAAACCAAATCGCCGGCCCTGTTTCCGGGTATCGAAGCCGAGCTGGCCGCTTATCTGCGTGAACACGACTGGATTGGCAAGCAGGCACGCCAGGCACCGACCGGTTTCAACGGTGACATCGACGTCGGGTATTCCCCGGGCCGCGTGATTCTGCAGACCTTCTCGAAAGACAGCCTTGTGCAGCTGCACGCCGAAATGCCCGATACACCGAAGATCCTGTTGTTATTCCTGGGCGGTGATGGCTCAATCACAGCCGATTCAACAATCCAGCAACGCGAAGATGAAAGCGATGCGGCTTTTCAGGCACGCCGCCGACCCGCCTCACCCGAGGCTTACAATACGTTTCTCGACTTTGCTCGCGACCAGGGGGCGATCGGCGTTGGGCCATCGGCGGCCCGCAACGATCTCGATCCGGTCTATAGCTATGCGGATCTGGCCGATGAGTCGATGATCGAGCGCGCGCATCGGCGTGGCCTGCTCGTTCATGTCTATACATTGGATGATGCAATCGACTTCCAGCGCTATCTCAACCGCGGGGTCGATGGCATCTTCACCAATGACCCCACCGCGCTGCTGGATTTCACGGGCGCGCCCACGGCAACGGCCGTGGAAGCACGTCTCAAGCAGTTGGGTTATTGAAACCAGCACGCCTCGTAAAGACAGGCAATCTGCTCGGCGTCGGGCACACGCGGATTGTTATCCGGCGAGCCCGATGCCAGGGCCTGCTCGGCCATCGTGGCCAGCTGGGCGGTCCAGGCATCGCGGGCGATACCAAAATCGCCCGGCGACGGCACGCCGAGTTCGGCGTTCAACGCACGCAGCTCTTTCTGTAACAGATTGACCGCGGCCAGATCCGTATTGGCCGGATTTGCGATACCGATAGCACGCGCACAGTCGGCATAACGCGCCGGGGCGGCCGCGATCGAGTACTCGGTCACCGCAGGCAAAAGCATAGCGTTGGACATGCCATGGGGCACATGGAATGCCGCGCCGATCGGACGTGACATGCCGTGCACGAGCGCGACCGAGGCATTGGAAAACGCCACCCCGGCCAAATACGAGCCAAGCATCATCGCTTCGCGCGCATGGCGATCCGTTGGGTCATGAAACACGCGCCGCAGGTTCGGGCCGATCAAGCGCATGGCCGCCAGGGCCTGTTGATCGGAGTACGGGTTGGCCTTCCGGCTAACGTAGGCCTCCATGGCGTGGGTCAAGGCATCAATGCCGGTATCCGCGGTCACGCGGGCCGGCACACTCAGGGTCAGCTCATAGTCGAGAATAGCCGCGGTCGGCATGAAGCCGATGCCCACGCACAACATCTTCTCGTCGACGGCATCGTCGGTGATGATAGTGAACCGCGTAGCCTCGGAGCCGGTGCCGGCGGTCGTGGGAATCGCGATGACCGGCAGGCCGACCTCGCTGGCCTGATTGGGAAACTTGTAGTCGCGTATCTCGCCGCCGAAATGGCCCAGCACGCCGATGGCCTTGGCCGAATCGATCGGGCTACCGCCGCCCAGAGCGATCAGGCTGTCATAAGGCTGGCCGTCGTCGGTGCCGGCCTGCATCGCCGCCACGCCGGCCTTGATCGATACTTCGGTCGGCTCGGGCACCGTTTCATCGAACACACCGAACGCAATGCCGGCGTGGTGTAGACGCTGACTCAAACGATCAACATAGCCCAACTTGCCCATCATGGCGTCAGTCACGATCAGCGGGCGAGACACACCCAGCGCGGCCAGCACGTCCGCCGCGCGATCGATGGACCCGGCCCCGATCTCGTTGATCCGGGGCAACAGAATATTGTTGGGCATACGGCTTTCCTCCTTCATCATGCATGGATGCCCGGCTTTTGCCGGGCCTTATTGTTCAATTTGCCGTTCGCGAGAATCGTCATGAGTGAAACCGCCCGTTTTGTTGTCATTGCCGAGTTCCGGCTCAAGGAAGGCCAGCAGGCCGCTTTCCTCGGCCATGCCCATGAAGATGCCAGCGCTTCGCTTGCCAACGAGCCCGGCTGTCATCAATTTGATGTACTGACTACGCCCGATGACGACTGTCTCGTCGTGCTCCATGAAGCCTATACCGATCGCAGCGCCTTCGATACCCATACCCAGATGCCCCATTACGCCCCGTTCAAGGACGCCACCGGCCCCATGTTGGCGGCCCCGCCGACGGTACGCTTCTTCGAGCGGGACAAGTGACGCAGTACTCGGCATGACACAAAAGAGGTAGCCCGCTGGCGAGCGCCGGGGCGTCGCAGATGGCCTGGGTGACCGGCTCGCTGCCCTGCCGGGCCGGTGGGCCGAGTACCAGATCCATCAATAGGACAGTTGTGTCGCCGCGGCTGAGAGGCTGCGCCCCCACGACTGATCGTCCAGAAAATACTAGATGCCTGAGGCATCTGTCTCGAGCCGTTGGCCCAGCCCAAGAAACCCGCTGATATAGACGCTGATAATCAGATAATCGGGCCAGCTCTTGGAATCACCCTATCCCAGGCAGATGATGTCACGACAAAGCTCGATCGAGATCCCCGAACTTCGGCATTATCGGGTGTAGATAACAGAATGAGAGCAGCATGGCGTCGAATCTTCATGTCCGATCACTGATCGAAGCCGACCGGTGGGCTTGGCAAGGCCTATACGCCGGTTATGCTCGCTTCTACAACGCTTTACTGAGTGACGAAATCGCCGACCGACTATGGGGATGGCTACTCGACAGTCGGCATCCGCTCGAAGGCTTGCTTTGCTTGACCGGAACCACAACAATCGGCCTGCTTCATTTGCGTGCCTGCCCGCACCCGCTTAGTGCGCAAGATATTGGCTTCGTGGACGACCTTTATGTTGACGCCGACCATCGAGGCAGCGGCGCGGCCGACCGGCTGGCACTTGCTGCTCGAGATATCGCCATCGCCCGCGGATGGCCGCGCCTGCGTTGGGTTACCCAGTTCTACAACACGGCCGGACGACGGGTTTACGACCGCTATACCGGCGGCCCGAGCGATTTCATTCTCTACGACTGGCCGACCCGCGATTGAGGCCGTAGTCGATGTGCCCCGGAGACGTNANAACGCACGCAACTTAATCGTCTACAACGAAAGTACAGCTGGCCAGTTCGGCAGGCGTTGATATTGTCATCTGCGTATTACACGCATTTCGATGACAATATGTCTAGGGGAGATACTATGGCCGTACAAGAACAAGCCCCGGCGCTTGCCAACCCGGGCCCGCTCGGGCTCGTGGGGTTCGGACTGACGACGGTGCTTCTGAGCCTGATCAACGCCGGCCTGCTGCCGGCCGGCGGCGAGCCAGTGGTCATCCCGCTGGCTCTGGCGTACGGCGGGCTGATTCAGCTGATCGCTGGCCTGCTCGAGTACCGCACCGGCAATACCTTCGGGCTGGTCGCATTCCTGAGCTTCGGGGCATTTTGGTGGTGGTTCGCTCTCATGCTGCTGATGGGTGATAACGGCCTGCTGGATTTGTCCGAGGCGGGTTCGACGATCGGTATCGCGCTCATTCTCTGGGGCGTGTTCACGTTTTATATGTGGATCGCCACGTTCAAGTTGAACAAGGCACTCTGGTTCGTGTTTCTAACACTCTGGGTGACATTCTTCCTGCTAGGGATCGGCGCGGCTGCAGGCATGCCCACGCTGCATATGCTGGGCGGTTATCTGGGGATCCTGTGTGGTGGATCGGCGATGTACACCAGCTTTGGTGAAGTCACCAACGCTACCTTTGGCCGGCCGGTCGTACCGCTGGGCGCGCGTTGATCGCGATTAACGCGTTTATCGATCCCGTCGGCATTCGCCCGGCGCATTAGCGGTCGATGTCAAGAGCCGCGATTCATTGAATTGCGGCTTTTTCATGTCCGGGACAACAGATTCGGGCGTGGGCAGAATGATTGCATGAGCCAGAAAACGCCCGGCTTGCTAATCTTCGATGCATAGCTGAGATGAATGTCGCCCATGAGTGAAAAACCGCCGCTGCCGCCGTTTTCGTTCGAGACAGCCACCGCCAAGGTTCGCGCCGCTGAAGACGCTTGGAACACCCGTGACGCCGAGCGCGTATCGCTGGCTTATACGCCCGACAGCCGTTGGCGCAACCGGGATCGCTTTCTTCACGGCCGCGAGGACATCGTGGCGTTTCTGCGCGACAAATGGGCGCGCGAGCTCGACTATCGTCTGATCAAGTCACTCTGGGCGTTTGCCGATGATCGNATCGCNGTGCGTTTCGCCTANGAATANCGCACGAGCGACGATCAGTGGTATCGCGCCCATGGCAACGAGATGTGGCGCTTTGCCCCGGACGGGCGTATGGCACGTCGAGAAGCCAGCATCAACGATATCGCGATACCGACCAGCCAACGGCTGTTTCTATGGCCGGCCGGCCCACGACCGGCCGATCACCCCGGTCTGGACGATCTGGACCTGTGACGCCCAATCTATTTGCAATGATTCACCCAACGGAGACCCAGCATGGATACCGCTGACCAAGCCCTTGATCGCCTGAAGAAAGGCAATGCCGCTTTCGTTGCCAACAAGGACAGCGAACAGTCGCGCCGTCACGCCCCCACCGAAACCCACAAGCCATACGCTATCGTCGTGGGCTGTTCGGATGCGCGTGTTCCGGCCGAGCTGCTTTTCGACGCCGAGCCGGGTGATCTGTTCATCATTCGCGTGGCCGGCAATATCGTGGGCCAGACCCAGCTCGGCAGCATCGAATACGCNGCCGCGAATCTGGGCACGCGNCTNGTCGTGGTTCTGGGCCATACCCAGTGCGGCGCCGTGGGNGCCACNGTGGGNGANCTGATGAACCCNGGCGGCGATCATTCNGANAACNTGAANTCACTGGTCAACGAGATCAGCCCCTGNGTNCACGANTTGATGACCGGTGANCTGGCCAACGACGAGAAGGCNCTGGCNGCAACNGCNGTNCGCGCCAACGTNGAGCANTCNATGCGNCTNATGCGCGAGCGNTCCAAGGTGCTCGANGANCTGGCCAATAACGAAGGNCTGAANATCGTNGGCGCCGAGTANGCGATCGANACCGGCGAAGTGGATTTCTTCAAGNAATGANNCAGCANTNCGGCNTGCCACGCGTNCTGGCNTTCGACGTCTTCGGTACCGTNGCCGANTGGCACGGNAGCGTGGNNGCNGAANTNGCCGAACGCGCGCCGGANATCGACGNCGACGCGTTCGCGCGCGACTGGCGGGCCGGCTACAAGCCGGCCATGGCNCGCGTNGCACGCGGCGAATGGCCCTGGCAGCCNATCGATGCNNTGCATCGACGGCTGCTGGAGCCNNTNCTCGAACAATANGGCCTCANCGCANTGGTCNGANGACGAGCGNGCNGACTTCAATCNGGTCTGGCATCGCCTGGNNGCCTGGCCCGANGCGCNNCCGGCCATCGAGCGGCTGCGCAAGCAGATCATCTGCGTCACGCTCTCCAACGGCAACGTCAGTCTGCTGGTGGATCAGGCACGCCATGCCGGGCTGTCGTGGGATGCGGTACTGTCGGCCGAGCTGTTCGGCCATTTCAAACCCCATCCGGCCAATTATCTCGGTGTGGCGACGCTTCTGGGCTGTCTACCGGGTGACGTCTGCATGGTGGCCACGCATCAGAGCGATCTGGATGCGGCCCGTTCACACGGGCTGAAAACCGCGTACATCGAGCGCCGCGACGAGTACGGTCGTGACGCCCCCAAGCCCCCCAGTCCGCCCCATCTCAACGATTGGCATGCCCGTGACTTGGGCGATCTTGCCGATCAGTTTGCCGACAGCGTCCCGCGATAACCCATGCATCTGCTGATTTCCGCGTCATGAACTGGCTGGCCCATCTGTGGCTGGCCGATAAAAGCCATACCTCCGCGGCCGGCCAACTCCTGGGCGATGAGATCAAGGGCCGTATCGATCCCGCCACATCACCGCTGGGCCAGACAGTGGCCAGGGGTATCGTCATCCATCGACGCATCGATCGCCTGGCTGACGATCATCGGCTACACCGCGCTCTGCGCAGGCTGTTTACAGGGAGCCACCGGCGTTATGCCGGGATCGTGGTGGATATCGGGCTTGACCACGCGCTGGCCCGCGTCTGGCCCACGTTGAACGACGAGCCGCTCGAGGCGTTCACAGCGCGGCTCTGCACGCAGCTCGTACGGGAATGGCCGTGCAGGGCCGTGGGGCGCAGCGCCCCTGAAAGTGCTGGCTTCTCGCGTCTACTGACCGGCTATACCCGGGCCTCGGGCGTGGCGCGCGCACTGCGCCACGTCGAGCAGCGGCTGCGGCGCCCGGTGGATCTCGTACCGTTGACAGACACGGTCGTCGCCCACCGGGGCCGGTTTGAACAGGCCATCGGCCCGATCCTTGATGACCTGCTGGAGGCCATCGAGGATCAAACGCCACCCACGGACATGTCCGAGCGGCGGTAGTTGCCGCCTTATTTCGCGATCGCGTTGTTCGCGTCGGTGAAGCCCGACAGCGAGATCGGCAGTTCGATCTGATCCCCTTTCGGGCCGACGATCGTCACCGTGGCCTCGGAGCCGCGCTTCATCTTGGCCAGCAGATCGTTCTCGATCGGGAAATCAGCACGACAGCCCTGCTCCAGACAGATCTGGAACGGGAAGCGACGCGGCTGGTCACCGTCGACCGACAGCTGTACGCCCGGGGCCAGGCGCGTGCCCAGCGGCAGTATGAAGATCATGGCGGCCGTATCGATCTGCGGCGGATAGCCCATGACCACGCGCATGATCGGCTTGTTGCCGTCCGGCCCGTTGATGAGCTGGGTCATCTCACAATCATTCTGAGCCGGCCCGGATTTCGGGCAACGCACTTCCCAATCGCTGTAATGCGTGATCTTGACGTCATCCGCACCGTTGGATCCGTTCGACTGGGCCAACGCCGGCGCGGCCTGACCCATGAACATTGCCACGACCAGCGCGACCGTGGAAAACCGAAAAACGTTCGTCATGTTGCTTTGTCCCCTTCCAACGAAAAGATGCCTCGTCACCAGCGCCACGCATGACAGGCTCGTCGGGCCGAGCCGTTGGCAACGGCATGGCCCGAGCGTATGGCGCGATTCTCGCCCGAGCACCTGTCGGGCTGCAATGTCATTCTCGACAATCGGTGCCGAAACGAGGCGGCTTGCCGCGCTCACGATAGCAGCACGTGCGGTTCGTCGGCTGATTGTCCGCGATTCGGCTATCATGCCCATCCATCATTCGTGCACGGCCTGCTTTGAGCCCACGACCCTCGATTCGAACCGGACGACGCTGGATGGCTCTGGCCCTCTTGATGATGAGCGCCACCCTGGCTGCGTTGGCCGGCTACGACTACTGGCGGATCGGACGATCCCCGCAACCATGTGCCGCGACACCGAACTGGCAAGCCGATGCCGCGCTGGTCCTGTCCGGCGCGCCTGAACTGCGTCGAACCCGGGTCGCGGTCGCCGCCTGGCGCGGCGATCACCTGGCCAGGATATTCATCAGCGGCGCAGGGTC
Source organism: Lysobacterales bacterium (assembly GCA_002715985.1). Lineage (GTDB taxonomy): Bacteria > Pseudomonadota > Gammaproteobacteria > Nevskiales > Salinisphaeraceae > Salinisphaera. The sequence goes on from PBAO01000008.1 coordinate 36,792, forward strand.
CGGCGGCGATAGCGCCGAAGGTCTGGCCCGCGCGGCCCAGACCCGGCTGAGCGTGCCCGCCAGCATCTTCCGGATAGAACGCCGGGCCACTTCGACCGCCGACAACCTGGCCTACAGCTGCCCGCTGCTGCGCAAGGCCGGAGCCGAGCGGGTGGCTCTGGTCACCGATAGCTGGCACATGGTCCGTGCCATGGCCACGGCCCGCGCGCTTTGCGCGCCCGTGCGCTTCTGCAGCCTGCCCAACCCGGAGCCAACGACGCCCGAGCGTCGTCGCCACGAGGCCATGGCTCTGTTCGCTTATCAGCTGACAAGCAACGCTGCATGGTTCTAGGTGTGACCTCCAAGTAGATTGTTCATCCGAGCCGCAAGCCTTGAAGCTGATGGGTGCTGAAATCCGTCAGACGTAAGGAGCGACCCGGATGAACA